>JAIXUI010000063.1 GCA_027484125.1 Bacteroidota bacterium
TCTGGTTGGCTGTTGGCTTGTTCCACGGCCGCTTCATAGGCCTGCATGGAGGTATATTGAAATGGTTTCATTGTGTGATTTTATTGGTGAAGAAATGCTTGTCCGACGAGTCGGCTTTTGAGCGCATCATGAATTTCGGTTAAAATTTGTGGATCGTCAATGGTGGAAGGAACCGCATAATGGGTCCCATCGGCAATGTGTCGGATGATTCGCCTTAAAATTTTGCCGCTTCTGGTTTTGGGCAGTCGCTGGACTACTATGGCTTGTTTGAAACAAGCGACGGCGCCAATATTCGACCTGATTACTTGAACCAGCTCACTTTCCAGCACTTGCTCGTTAATCTTAGCTTGATCTTTCAAGACTACTAAAGCCAATGGCAGCTGTCCTTTCATTTCATCGGCCATGCCTACCACGGCACACTCGGCAACTGCCGGATGTTTGGCCACCATTTCTTCCATTTCTCCGGTTGAAAGTCTATGACCCGCTACATTGATCACGTCATCAATTCGGCCCATGATGAATACTTGATTGTCTTCATCCTTGTAGCCACCATCGCCGGTAAGGTAATAACCTGGAAAACGATCGAGGTAGGAGCTTTTAAATCGATCATTATCTTCATAAAGTGTTGGCAAGCAGCCTGGAGGAAGTGGTAATTTAATAGCTACATAACCTTCCTGCGCTGGAATAAGCACTTCCCCACCCTCGTTGAGGATATCAACTTGATAACCGGGAACCGGAAATCCTGCTGAACCTGCCTTGGGCTCCATCAAACCTAATCCAGGAAACTGCGCCACTATTGGCCAGCCTGATTCTGTTTGCCACCAATGGTCCACCACCGGCACTTGAAGCCCATGGTGAGCCCAGTGCCAAGTGTCCACATCACAACGTTCTCCGGCCAGGTAGAGCCGTTCCAAACTGCTGATGTTGTATTCTCCCAGCAACTTCAATTCAGGGTCTTCTTTCTTAATAGCCCGAATGGCCGTTGGTGCGGTAAAGAGCACTTTCACCTGATGCTCTTCAATCACACGCCAAAAGGCACCTGCATCGGGAGTGCGCACTGGTTTTCCTTCGTACAAAATGGTAGTACAACCGGTAATCAATGGGCCGTAAACCATGTAACTATGGCCAACTACCCAACCAACATCGGATGCAGCCCAAAATACATCGCCAGGTTTGACGCCGTAAATGGTTTCCATGCTGTAGGCCAGCGCCACCGCATGACCACCATGATCACGAACTATGCCTTTCGGCTTTCCGGTAGTTCCGGAGGTATATAAAATGTATAAAGGATGACCGGCCTCTACAGGAACACAGTCAACCAATGGTGCTTTTGCAATAAAATCTTGCCAGAGGACATCTCTTCCCTTTGTTAAATCCGCTTGAAGACCATCTCTAAGGAGCACCACCACTTTACCCGGCTTGAAAATAGCCTGAGCAATGGCTTCGTCCACCAAGGGTTTGTAAGCAATTTTTCTATCTACTTCCAAGCCATAATTGGCAGTTAAAACCACCTTAGGCTTGGCATCGTTGATGCGGATTGCGAGTTCGTGCGGGGCAAAACCTCCGAAAACTACGGAGTGAATCGCTCCAATTCGCGCACAAGCCAACATGCTAAATACTGCCTCAGGCACTACAGGCATGTAGATAACCACTCGATCGCCTTTGGTGATTCCGGCTTGACGCAAAGCTCCAGCCAAACGACTTACTTCATGCTGTAATTGAGAATAAGTGAAACATTGTTGGCGGCCGCTAACAGGAGAATCGTAGATAATCGCTACTTGCTGCCCTCGCCCTTCTTCAACATGGCGATCAACAGCGAGGTAGCAGGTATTCAAAACACCATCTTCATACCAGTGATAAAAACCATCATCGGTGGTGGTGAGGACATTCCTGGGTTGATGATACCAGGAAATTCGGCGGGCTTGGTCAGCCCAAAAAGATTGAGGGGAAGCAATACTCTGTTGGTAGGCTTCAGGATATAAATTCATGAGGAGGGTTGGTCTAAAAGTTCAAGCATTTTTGCGAGGAGCGTTCGGGTGGAGAACGGCTTCGTGAAGTAGGCATCAGCACCGGTTTCTAGCCCTTTGCTGATGTCTGTTTCCTTACTTTTCGCGGATAAGAATGCAACTTTTGCCCCCAGTTGAGAAGGAAGATTGCGGATATGGCGGCACAAACTGTAGCCATCTTCGTCGGGCATCATGATGTCAAGCACGATTAAGTCAAGCTGATGCTGTTCCAATATGGCGCGGGCTTCTGCCCCGTTTCGAGCAATCAAGACGGTAAACCCCTGCTTACGAAACAAAAACTCCAGAGATAAAACGATGTTCGGTTCGTCATCTGCAATAAGCACTTTCCTCATAACTTCCTCATTGAACTATTACCGTTTCCAAGATGGGCAACGTAAAGCAAAAACAGGCACCTTGACCGGGTAAACTTTCCACTTTTATTTGTCCACCGTGAAGTTGGACAATGCGTTGGCAGATGGCTAATCCAAGTCCGCTTCCTACTGGTTTCTTCAAACCTTGTCCTCCAGTTTGGAAAAACTTTTCGAAAATGAGTTGTTGAAACTCTTCGGGAATACCGGGTCCATTATCAGTAACCTTCACCACGAAGTCTCGGTGTGAAACTGAAACTTCGAGCCTAATGACTCCTGATAGTTCAGGCACAAATTTGAGCGCATTGGCGAGTAGGTTGATCAGCAGTTGCACCACCTTATCAGCATCTGCAATGAGCGGCGGTAATTCTTTCGCTAATACAATATCGAGTTTTACTTGTTTATCGTTTTGCAACCCCCGTAAAGAGCTGGCACATTCATCGGTTAGATTCTCCCAAGTGACTTGTGATAAGCTGAGTTTCTGCCTGCCCGAATCGTAGCGTTCTAAATCGAGCACTTGCGATATAAGCCTGCTCAAGCGTTCGGTATCTCGGATGATGACATGGAGATAATGTTGCCGGTCGGCTTCTTCCAAGTCAGGATTATCATATAAGATTTCAGATAAAGCTCGGATGGAAGTAATAGGCGTTCTGATTTCGTGCGTAACTGTAGAGAGAAAATCGTTGCGCACTTCATCCTGAATCTTCAACTGTTCATTAATACGGGAAAGCTCATCACGGGCCTTGCTGAGTTCAGCAGATTTTTTCACCAATTCTTTATTCAGTGCAATCACTTGCTGAGATTCTTTAAGAATGCCCATGACTTCGGTTAACCCGATTTCTTGTTCTTTCGTTACCGATTCCAACAAAATCCGGGCGGAAGCCGAACCAAGGGTTCCGGCTAAAATTCGTTCAGCAAAAGCCAAAAGTCTTGAATCAGCAAATTGGTTATGTTCTAAATCCAATTGGTTTCTTCTCGCAAAAACATTCAGCGCTTGCGCAGCTTTTTCAGAACCCATGAAGTTTTGGAGCAAGGTTCGAACTTCGGCAACACTTGCATTTCCTTGCCATTCATTCGGATTGAGTTGCTGTTTGAGGTAATCCTGCACATCTACAAACAATTTTGCCTGGTTTCTTTCTTCCAAACTTTGCTCGCTAAAAAGAGAAATACCAACAAAAAGCAACAGGTTAAAAGTCAAACTCCATATTAAACTGTGGGATATCGCTGAATACCCCGTTAAGCCAAACAACGCATCCGGTTTCAACCAACTGAATCCCCAAGGACCTTCTGCCAACCAAGCTTGATCAATGATTCCGCGTGAGGCCAGTGAAGGCAGAATGAGGGTATAAGTCCAGATAAGAAAGCCGGCAATCATTCCGGCTAAAGCACCTTTTCGACTGGCTTGCTTCCAAAACAAGCCTCCAATCAGTGCCGGTAAAAACTGAATGACACTCACAAAAGAGATTAATCCAATACTCACCAACGACGACCAGTAACTGATGTTTCGGTAATACAAATAAGCCGTGATGATGATGACCGCAATGGCCATTCTTCGAATGAAAAGCGCCCATTTGGTTAACGTTCGCTCCCGATCATTGCTTGGCCATCCGGCTTTTAACAAAAGGGGTAACACCAAATTGTTGGCTGCCATGTTTCCCAAAGCAGTAGTTTCTACTATCACCATTCCGGTAGCAGCGGCAAATCCACCAAGAAAAACCAATAATACGATGGGACTAAATCCTCCGCTCATGGGAAGTTCGAGAATGAAATAATCGCTTGAGAAATTGCCTCCGCCAAAATGGTCGATTCCGGCTAAAGTCAGTGGTGTTACAAATACGTTGATCAGCAACAAGTAAAGCGGAAATAGCCACATGGCTTTATCCACATGAGAAACTTGCGTGTTTTCTACTACCGCCACCTGAAATTGACGAGGAAGTACAAACAAAGCACCCATCGCGAGCAATCCAATCCAAAACCAATCTTCTTTACGTAGGGAGGAATTGAACTCGAAGAGCTGACGTAAATCGACATGCCTGGAAGCTTGTTCCAGAATATCGGTCGGGCCATTATACATACTGAAAGTGACTACTGCACCAACCACCAGGAAAGCAATGAGCTTAACCACGGAATCTACCACTACCGCACTCACCAGTCCGGGATTTCCATCCAGCGTATTGCTTCTGCGTGTTCCGAACAGCAGCGTAAAAATCAACAGGATTAAAGCCACATAAAAAGCGGTGTCCTCATAAGCAGGCTTCACAGCAGCGCCATAAGGAGATTCCAGCATCAGCAATCCGAAGCTTTCGGAAACCGCTTTAAGTTGTAGCGAAATGTAAGGCACGATGCCAAAGAGCGAAATCAGCGTAACTACAGAACCAACCGCCACACTTTTGCCATAGCGGCTGGAGAGCAAGTCGGCCAGGGAGCCAATCTGATAATGTTTACAAAGGAGAATCATCCTTCTAAGAAGGAGTGGGAACAACATGGCTCCTATTGTGGGGCCGAGGTAAATGGGTAAATAGCTGAGTCCGAAGGTGCTTGCTCTTCCTATACTTCCGTAAAAAGTCCAAGCTGAGCAATACACAGCGAGCGATAGGGCGTAAACGTAGGGGGACCGAAGCCAGCTTCCTTTGCCTTGACGCTCCACTCGAAGCGCCAACACAAACAACAAGACCCAGTAACCCAGAGCCAACACCAACCCCCAACCCGCCTCAGCCATCGGTCCTCCGCTTTCGGCTAATCATTGCCAAGGCAACAATCAACAACAGCCAAACGGCGAATAAGTACAGAAGACTTAACGGCCAGCCATTTTCAAGGAACACTTCCGACACCATCCCCAGCATGGGAAAGTTGAACAACAAGATGGCCAGCGCCATCAGGGCTGTTAGCCGCTGGAGATAGAGTCGGTTGAACTTCACAATTTAATTCAGACCTTAATATCTGAATTTTGACAACATTTTGAGGCAACTTTTTCTATCGCCTCTAAAAATTAATGCGCAGCTGTTTTTTTACGCCCATGATGAGCATGCGGTTGATTGGTGGGCACCTCGTCGATATCGTCCATCAAATCTGCTTTGTGGCGTTCTTTGATCATAGTTGTGCCAATCACCCAGGTAATTAAAGCTACTGCTATTGGATAGGCCAAGCCCATGTAGATATTGCCGGTACTGGCTACTACTGCGGTTGCAATAAATGGGGTAAGTCCTCCGAAAACGCCATTTCCAACGTGATAAGGCAACGACATTGACGTATAGCGAATGCGAGTTGGGAACAGTTCCACCAAGAAAGCGGCAATCGGACCGTAAACCATGGTTACAAAAAATACCTGAACGAAAACCAAAGCCGAAAGAATGGCCGCATTGGCAAAAGGTACTGTATGACTCAAGATTTTATTGGCAGTATCTGGCTTGAAACCATCAGGATTGCCATATTTAGCCATGAGCATATAGATGGGCACATAAGCAAGGGCCGCCATCAACATACCGGACATCATGATTTTCTTACGACCAATTTTATCAGAAAGGCCACCGAAATACACGAAGAAGGGCGTAGCGGCAACCAACGCAACTGCTACAATGATATTAGACTGGGTAAAGTCGAGGTAAAGAGATTTCTGTAAGAAAGAGAGCGCATAAAACTGGCCGGTGTACCACACCACACCTTGGCCCGCAGTAGCGCCAAAAAGTGTGAGCAATACCATTTGCAGGTTTTCCTTTTTAGTGAAGCTCTCTTTGAGTGGATTTTTGGAAATTTTACCCTCTGCTTTTAAGCGAGCAAACGCTGGAGACTCGTCCAGTTTAGTACGGATGAAGTAGGATAAAATCACCAGCACTACCGAAAGTAGGAAAGGAATTCTCCAGCCGTATTCAACGAAAGAGGCATCATCCATAGAGAATTTAGTCGCTAAGATGACTCCGAGTGAAACGAAAAGCCCGAGTGTGGCGGTCGTTTGGATGAAAGAAGTGAAATACCCCCTCCTGTGCGCCGGTGCGTGTTCGGCCACATAAGTGGCTGCTCCACCGTATTCGCCACCTAAAGCTAACCCTTGCACCATACGAAGCAGCACCAGAATAAGAGGTGCTACAAATCCGGCAGTTGCATAGGTGGGCAGCAATCCGATTGCGAAAGTAGAACCACCCATCAACAAGAGCGTAAGTAAGAACGTAAACTTACGCCCCACTAAATCGCCTACACGGCCGAATACCAAAGCGCCGAATGGACGCACGATAAAGCCGGTAGCAAAGGTGGCCAGGGTACTCAGATAACCGATTGTAGGATTATCGTTGGGGAAGAAATGGCCGGAGATGATGGTCGCCAGCGCGCCGAAGATGTAGAAGTCGTACCATTCGATCATGGTTCCTGCCGAAGAGGCGAAGATGACTTTCCAGATGTTTTGTTTAGTTGACATGGAGGTAAATTGAAAGCGTGAGTGAAAAAGAAGATTAGATTAAAGGTAAATCATGGCCTGAACGACCACTTCAGAACGATTTTTAACATCATTCACATTGGTGACATCCGGCCTGTTTTTGTAGTTGAGGGTGATTTTAGCGTGATGGCCTTCTAGGAAGAAGTTCACACCGGCATCGAAAATAGAGACTGGCACCATGGTTCCGGAAGCGTCCTTCAGCCCATCAAATCGAAGGTGACTGAACTCTACATAAGGCTGAACCCGGCACTTGTTTCCAAGCAAGGATTTCGGCAATAAATAACCCAGCTGTCCGAAAAGGATGTTGCCGGTTCCAATGAGCGGAGAGGCATTGCCGCGCAACGCGCTGCTTCCTGTTGCCGGATTCAGAATGCCGATGTAACGGACGTAATCTTTGCCGAAATTGTAGTTCATCCAAGCGCCATAAAAGGTGACTGCCGTACCTTTTTCTTTGTTAAGCGGATGATCATAGAAAACATCTACGCCAAACAAATTCTGAGCATGGTAAACTGTATCAGCGCCTTGCTTAATCCAAGTAGCATCTTGATTGGTTAAAAATCCTGCTCCGATGTTGAATACGTTTTTAGAACCTAAATAAGAGCCCACGGTAAAGGGCAATACATTCGATTCTTTGTCTTTAAAGAAGTATTGGAAATAGCCTTGGTACATTTTGCTGATATTTCTCGGGTTGTATTGCGCACGAATGGTATCAAGCGCACCTGACATATTGGTTGCAAATGGGTCATTTACGGAAATGCGATAATCCAATCTGCCAAGCTGACCTTTTGCATAAACACCTAAATAGCGTGCAAACTGGTCGGCTCCATCAATGTTGGGCCAGTTGAAAATGGGAGCATCAATCCCGAGGAAGTTTAGGGTTGAAGCGGAATTCATGCGAGTGATGCCATTCCAGTAGTGAAGACCAGCGCCTACGTAAAGCTGGGCCCCTTTACTCACTTTATACTCCGTCCAGGCATCATGAATGAACAACTGCGGTTTTTTACCATCAATGGCGTTGTAACCGCCGGCTACTGCGCTCTGGTTGTTAATGCCGAAGTGCGTAAGGATGAGAAAACGGGGCGAAATTTGGGTTAGCATCAACATCCTGGAGCGACGAATAGCGAAATCCAAGGTGTTATCAGCGGGGTTATTCAACCGGACCGATCCGGTGTTATTCTCGCTATAATGCGCCCACACTTGGTGCCAGGTGATAAAGCGAATGTATTTACTGCCGTCGTCGGAGAGCTTCAGCTTGATACCGGAGCCATAAAGGTCGGAGCCTTGCGCTGATGCTTGCCGGCAGTGAAGCACTGCCAGCAAGCCGAAGAAAAGAACAAACAAAGTGCGTTTCATGGTGTGTTCAGGTGGGTGGGTTCTGGTTGTGAGGTGGTCCAATTAGCGCGCTTTGATTGGACATTCGAATCTTGACATTTCGGACGAAACGGTCAAAATGTCTGTATATAACTGTAAACCCACTATAGCTAAGCTATTCCCGGAAGCGTTCCCAACGTATCAGCATAAACTTATCGCCTAACTCGGTTACAATCATTCCGGCACCACTTAGATTCTCCTTCGAGGCAAAAAACTGAGCCAACTCAGCCGCTGTCAATATCTTATAGGTCGGATGATAAGCCATGTTCTTAGGACGCTGGATGTTATATTCCTTTACCCACTTCATTACCGACACATGGCTGATGCCCAAAAGTCGTTCAATCTCCCGGTAGCTCAATCCTTCTATATACAACTGTAGTGCTTTAGTCACATAATACGTGTCGATGCGCTTCCCCAGCTTATCCACGGTAAAGAAGTACCCACAATCTGAGCACTTAAAACGCTGCCTTCCTCCTACTATCCCACTTTTGACATGCCTGAAAGAAGCACATTTCGGACAAGTTTTCTGTTGTTCCATAATAACTATAGTTGATTAGCATAAATATAGGTAATTAGCATAAA
>JAIXUI010000080.1 GCA_027484125.1 Bacteroidota bacterium
AGGCTAGAGACGCCGCCCTGGCATACGGAACCCCAGGCGGAGGCCCGACCCCAAGGCCCGAGCGCTGCGATAGTTCAATTTAGCCTAAGCCAGGCCTTGGGGGCACGCCCAAAGAAAAAGAATCATGGAAATATAGCTACATCAATTGTTGGGTGGAATCTCCTCTCCATTCCAATGGAACTACGGTATCAGTAGTTTGTGGGATAGCTTGTCCGTCTTCGTTTTGATTAAATAGAGTTGTATCAAACGGGCTTTTCGTTATTGGAATAAGCGTTTTGCTGTCCTTGTCTTGGCTTAGGTATTTAAATAATCCAAGGATGATTAAGAAGAAAAGGGTCCAAAGAAGAATATTTCGGATGCGCATTTTATACAATTATACCAGGATGATTTGACTATCAGACATAAAAAAAGCCTCCTTTTGGGAGGCTTTTTGCTTTTGACTTGGTTTGTTAGTCTCTTCTTCCTAGGAAGATCATGACGTAATACAACAGCGTAGCCAAGGAGGAAATTGCTGACATTACGTAAGTAGAGGCTGCCCACCTTAGTGCAGTAGCTGCCATCTGTTGTTGTTCTCCACCGCCAGTGATGTTGGTTCTTTGAAGCCAAACAAGGGCTCTGCGCGAGGCATCGAATTCAACTGGAAGGGTCACGAAGGAGAATAAGGTGGTTAAGGCGAAGAGGATGATTCCAACCAAAAGCAATTGTGGGAAAATGTTGAGGGTTAGAATACCACCAATCAGAATAAACGGCAAGTATTTGCTGGTAGCGGAAACCGCCGGCACCAATCTAGAACGAAACATCAACCAGTTGTAAGCAGTGGCGTGCTGAACTGCGTGACCTACTTCGTGTGCTGAAACAGCAGCAGCAGCAACTGACCTGCCGTAATAAACATCGTGACTGAGGTTGACCGTTTTTTCTAGTGGGTTGTAATGGTCGGTAAGTTGGCCTTCGGTTGAGATGATCCTAACATCGTGGATGTTGTGATCTTTCAGCATACGTTCGGCAACCTCTGCTCCTGATAAACCGCTGTAAAGAGGTTGTTCGGAGTAGCGTTGAAAGCGGGATTTGAACATCCAGCCTACGATCATGCTGCCAAGCATGATGAAAATAATGAGCAGATACATGTTTTTGGTTTTTCAGGTAAGTAACAAGGGAAGTACCAAAGGGTTTATTGTGTCAAAATGTCTTATAAAAGTTGTCGAATTACATCGTCAGGGCCTAGTCCGGCTGATTCTGCTTTGTAGGTAAGCATGATTCTGTGCCTAAGGATAGGCAAAGCAATTGCTTTTACATCTTCAATATCGGGTGACAATTTCCCGAAGAGTAGCGCATGACATTTAGCGCCTATAATCAGGTATTGCGAGGCTCTCGGACCTGCTCCCCAGGAAAGATAATCTTGTGCTAATGGGGAAGCTCCAGGTTTCCCTCTTCTTGTTTTATGGGTAAGCTGAACAGCATACTCTAAAACATTATCGGCTACGGGCACTTTTCTTACCAACTGTTGATATGCCAAAATGTCATTTGCGCTTAAAACTACTTCAGGTTGGGTGAAGGTATTTCCAGTTGTTGCTTTCACGACTTTCATTTCATCTTCAAAGCTTGGGTAATCCAGTTTGATGTTGAACATAAAGCGGTCGAGTTGAGCTTCAGGTAGCGGGTAAGTTCCCTCTTGCTCTATGGGGTTTTGGGTAGCTAGAACGAAGAACGGTTTGGGCAATTCATACAGTTTTCCGGCCACAGTAACGTGCCTTTCCTGCATAGCTTCCAACAAGGCGGCCTGTGTTTTAGGGGGAGTTCGGTTGATCTCATCGGCAAGGATAAGGTTGGAAAACAGTGGACCTTGTATAAATCTAAAAGACTTGTTGTCATCCAATATTTCTGAACCAGTAATGTCGGATGGCATCAAATCAGGGGTAAACTGAATGCGGTTAAAGCTCAGGTTTAGCGCTTTTGCAATGGTTTGGACTAGAAGCGTTTTGGCCAAACCTGGGACTCCCACAAGTAGGCAGTGTCCGTTACTGAATACAGAGATGAGAACTTGACGAACGATTTCGTCTTGCCCGATAATAACTTTTCCAATTTCTGCCATCAATCGATCATGATCGAAGCGTAGTTTTTCAGCTAGTTGAAGATCTTGTTGTGAGGTTTGCATATCAGGGAATCCAGCGTTTCAAATTGGTACAGGTAAGGTAAGAGGGTGAAATATGGATTGCATTACGCTGACGGGCTTTGTTGAACCAGCTTTGCATAATCTGACCTTTCTTTCTGGTTGTGGCGGCTTGTTGAATCTTGCCATAGTCCTCATTCAAATTACAGCGATGAGGAGCAGATTTATTGCTTAAGTAAAAAATTCTAAAGCCTTGTCGTCCATCTTGGGTAGCGTAACTTGAAGGAGCAGAGTACTGTCCCGGATTTAACTTTTCTACTTGAAAGTAAATCTCTGGCTGCATTTGATCAGGAGTAAAGGCATTTTGGCCATTCTGAGGATTTTGAAGCATACCGCCATTGGCTTTGGTTTCATCATCCATGCTGTATTTTTTTACCGCTTCTCGGAAAGAGATTTGACCATTTTCTAGTTGGGTTTTAATAGAATCGAGTAATCTGCGTGTTTTTTCTAGTTCGCTATTACTTACTGGAGGTTTAATAAGAATGTGTCTTGCGTTCACTCTTTCGCCCCGTCTTTCAACCAATTGAAGCAGGTGATAGCCATATTTAGTACGTATAATACCAGATACTTCACCCGGTTTGAGTCGAAATGCAGCTGCTTCAAATTCAGGTACCATTTCCCCGCGGCCGAAATAGCCCAAATCACCTCCTTTTGGAGCGGAACCAGGATCTTGTGAATACAAAATGGCCAGAGTTTCAAATTTTTCACCTTTTTGTATTCTTGCGCGAATGCCTTCTAATTTTTCAATGGTGTATTGTTTTTGCACTTCTGTTACATCAGGAAACATGACAAGCTGCCCCACTTCTAACTCAGAATCGTAGAATGGTAGGCTGTCAACGGGAATATCATTGAAATACGCCTGAACCTCTGATGGAGAAATACTGACTTCTTTCGTCAGCTTTTCTTGCATTTTCCCTGCGAGGATTTGTTCCTTGACAGGTCCTTTGAATTCTTCTTTTATTTCCAGGATGGATTTACCGTAAAACTCCTCCAGTTTTTCTGTTCCACCGACCATCTGGCTGAAGTAGCGAATTCGGCGATCAATCTGACCATTCACCTCTTCATCGGAGATTTTCAGAGAATCAGCTTCTGCTTGCCTTACTAGAAGTTTGGCTGTTAAAAGCTGATCCAAAATTTGACATCGCATTTCAGGCGTTATCTTACTGCCGGGTTGACCGAGCTGTTGCAAGTATTCTTGCTCAATGTCTGATTTAAGGATGATTTTGTTACCAATTACGGCTACAATACCATCAGCCACTGAATCATTAAGGGCGGGCTGTGCATACACTTGGCAAGTTGAAAGAAGCCAACCAAGCATTAACAGCGATAGGAATCTCATGGGTTTATGGTCTCGATGCTTTTGTTTTTTAAGGCTTTTTGGTAGAGCGCTTCCTGTGTTTGATACAGGTGCTGGTTTTGTTTGTGCAAAAGTAGCAGCTTTCGTGTATTCCATTGGGCGTAATCGAAGGGGGCCGTTTCACCAATTCTTCTAAATCCTGCTACCCACACCATGTACACCGTTGAAGAGTCAATATACTTGATCAGTTGGCCGGGTGCCAGGTTATTGATTTTACTTTTAAAGCTTTCACTACCATTCTTGAAGACGGACTCTGCTGAAAACCAAGCGCTGTCGTTAAGGTGAGTATGTCTCGCAAAACGCAAACAATAGTCGTTAAGTTGTTCAATTTCTCTTTTGTTGCGTGAACGAATTACTTTTTCGGTCCAATTTAGTCGAGGTGCTGTAACAGGTAGAACCAGAAAACGCCCTTTAAATACAGGTTCAGTGAGGCTAAACAAGGACGGATTAGCCCTGAAAAAGCTATCCAATTCAGCCTGTGTGTAGTTGGTATCTGCCTCTGACTTCAGCTTTTCTTCGATCTTCTTCAGTAACAATTGCCTTTTATACCAGGCTACTTCCTTTTCAATGGATTGTTCTTCATCGTTTAACAAGTCGTTTGCTTGTTGCAGAAGAAGTTCTTCACGAAGCCAATTTCCTGTAAACTGACGAACGATTTCAACAGAGTCTTCCGGATTCGTGCCTTCAGGAACCAAGCCCTCTAAGTCGATAGGATAAAGTTCGCGATCACCGGCTCTTGCTATAGCATCCTTACTAATTTTCTTTTCAGTTTTACTTGAACATGAAATCATTAGGAGCAATGCCAAAGCGGCTGAAACAATGAAGATGGCAGATTTTAGTCTTTTGGCCATGGAATCTACAAGTTCGCCATAGAAGTTCAAAAAATGAAGTTTCGGCAAAAGAACTAAGGATTAATGAGGTGAATTTGCATAAAAAAAGCGGCTTCTGAGAGAAGCCGCCTTGATAGAAATTATGCAATTAGAACTTCTGAAAAGTTCTACTGATTAAAATTCCTTGTTGAGGAGCATTTAGTCGGATAATGTAAGTGCCTCTAGGTAAATGACTTACTTGTAGAGGGATGATTTCATCCATAGGATTAATAGGCTCGCTCAAAACTTTAGTTCCAATCACCGAATACACCTCAATGGAGCCGCTTCTGATTTGGTCAGAAACTTTTACATTAAGGACGTTTCTAGTGGGATTAGGGTAAAAGTTGATAGTTGGTTTTGAGTGATCAGCGGAGCTAGTAACGAATGCAGTACCTTGAAAAGTCAATATCCTGGAGGTGCCTGTTCCGGAGAGCGGGCTAACTCGCAATCTAGCAGTTCCTGCACCCGGGGTGTTGTTGATAAAGAAGTGTAGGTCTATGCGGGTGGTACCGCTGGCTGGAATGGTAAGCGTCATACTGTCAACGGTTGGAGCATAACAGCTTCCGTTTTCATCGCAAATGGCGCTTTGCCACATTTGAGGCAAGTTATTGGTGATGCGAATCCACTTTAATGTAAGAGGCGCGTTGGTATTGTTTTTCAGAGTTGCTTTGGTGATAATCTCAAAATCAGCATTAACACCTGAAGCGGAAACGGTATCTGGAGTCAGCAGGGTCCAGCTTTGAGCATAGGAGCCCACTGAAACAACCAACAAGGTTAGGAGGGTCAAAATTCTCTTCATAGTGATGCAGTATTTTTCAGGCCTTCGCAAATACTCGGCCAATGATACAAATATAACCAAAGACTTAAGCTTTGGTTCAGATTAACCAAACTTTAACGATTAATTGGTAGGCACTTCAATTAATAGTAATGTGCTGTTAGACAGGGCTTTTACTTCGAGATTGTCGAAGTTTTCGATGCCTAGGCCATCACGATTTCGAAGCGTAACACCGGCAATTTCTATTTCGCCTTCGATTAAAAAAGCGTAAACGCCATGTCCTTTGAAATGTGGTTCGAAGTTGAGGGTTCGATTTTGGTCAAGGTCACTGAGGTAGAATACAGCATCTTGATTGATTCGAATAGCTCCCTCGTGTTCTGGGGAAACTACTGCTTGCCACTGATTTTTTCTGGCTTCTTTGTCGAACATCTTTTGCTCGTATCGGGGGGAGATGTCTCGCACTTTAGGAAAAATCCAAATTTGCAGAAAGTGAGTTTCCTGATCTTTGAAATGGTTGTATTCACTGTGGGTAAGTCCGGTTCCTGCACTCATTATTTGTACTTCGCCCGGGCGGATTACCTCTTGATGACCGGTGCTGTCTTTGTGTTCGATAGCACCAGCCAGCGGTATAGACACAATCTCCATGTTGTCATGCGGATGAGTGCCAAAGCCGCTCCCACCGGCAATTCTGTCATCATTAAGCACACGTAAAGCACCAAACTGGACTCTGTCAGGATGAAAGTATCTTCCAAAGGAAAAAGTATGGCGGCTTTTCAACCAGCCAAAGTCGGCAGCTCCGCGGCTGTCGGCTGTGTGTAAGGTCGTTTTCATATTTGTTTAAACAAATAACGTTATTGCATTCGAAAGGTTCCTAATGATTTAAATTTTAACCAAGAACATCAAAGAAAGATGTAAAAAGTACGTGGCACGATGCACAACTTCCAGCTAAAGTTGAGAAGAATGCTACAAGGGGTTGTAAGAAGTGACTTAGGCCTCTAATTTTGAGCATGGCATCATCTCAAAAGCATTGCAGCATCCTGGGTGCAGGTCTTGTTGGTTCTCTTCTCTCTGTTTACATGGCCAGGCGTGGCTATCAGGTTGATGTTTATGAGCGTCGTCCTGATTTGCGCAAGGCGGGAAACTATGGAGGAAGGTCGATCAACCTAGCGCTCTCCGACCGTGGTTTCAAGGCTTTGGAGCGAGTGGGATTAGCTGATGCCGTGCGTGAAGTCGGGATTCCGATGTATGGCCGTATGATGCATCATCAGGATGGCCGCTTGGTATATCAGCCTTATGGGAAGGAAGGCCAAGCCATCTATTCGGTTTCTCGTTCCGGGCTCAATTTTAGGTTGATGGATTTAGCTGAGCAGGAAAAAAGTGTTAACCTGCATTTCAACCACCGCTGTGCAGAGGTAGATGTTCGAAACAAGAAAGTCACCTTTGAGCATAGTGAAACGGGAGCCTCTCATCAACAAGCTTATGATTTGCTATTCGGTTCAGATGGTGCATTTTCGGCGCTTCGTGGTAGCATGATGAAGTCAGATCGGTTTGACTATAGCCAAGACTATCTGCCGCATGGCTACAAAGAACTGACCATCCATCCTGACGAAAACGGTGGCTTCAGAATGGAGAAATATGCGCTTCATATTTGGCCAAGAGGGCAATACATGTTGATTGCGCTTCCCAATCCCGATGGAAGCTTTACTTGTACGCTCTTCTTTCCATTTGAAGGAAATCCTTCCTTTGCGAGCCTGGATACGCCTGAAAAAGTACACGCATTTTTTGCTGAAGTTTTTCCGGATACGTTAACCTTAATGCCTCATTTGGTGGAGGAGTACCTTTCTAACCCAACTTCTTCTTTGGTAACTGTTCATTGTTCGCCATGGACGTTCGGAGGCCATACCGCTTTGATTGGAGATGCAGCCCATGCCATTGTGCCTTTTTATGGCCAAGGCATGAACTGCGGCTTTGAAGATTGCAGCGTTTTAGACGATTTGATTCATGAACTCGGCGATGATTGGTCGGCTGTGCTGCCTGCTTATGAGCAGTTGCGCAAACCGGATGGCGACGCCATCGCCAGACTGGCCAAAGACAACTTCATTGAAATGCGCGACCTCGTTGCAGATCCGGACTTTTTACTGCGTAAGAAAATTGAAGCCCGCATCTTCGAACATTTTCCTGACGATTGGGTGCCGCTTTATACAATGGTTACGTTCAGCCCCGACATCCGTTATTCTGAAGCGTTAAGACGTGGAAAAGCGCAGGAAAAAATCATGGATGAAGTCATGGCTATGCCGGACATTCACCAAACTTGGGATTCTCCTGAAGTCTTTCAGCGTATTTGCGAAGTGGTAACTACCCATCAGTTTGGCCGTGTTTAAGCCCATTCATAACCAATGGCCTTACCTTATTTTTAGGGCTGTTGGTCTGTCGCTTGCCATAGGCATTGGTCTTTATCCCTTTGTTCAAGGTACCATGGAGCCTGACCAAGCAGCCATTTTTGCTTTAGGGGTTTTAGGGGTTTATGTGTTGATATACCTACTTGTTCGTCCGGCATATGCCGTGATAGAATATGCCCAAGGGAAACTTTATGTAAGTACCCAGAAGGAGGAAAGTGCCAACGAGTTTTATCTGGAAATTCCAGTAAGCGAGATAGTTAAGTATGATCTCAAGCCAAGAAGTTTCGGTTTAGGCCTTGAGTTGGTTGTATATCGGGATGCAGGAGCTCATTGGCTAAAGAGCAAGCCGGTGGTTATGTCTCCGCTTTTGCCTGGCACGCGAAAGAAGCTGGCTCAGCAGTTAGATTCATTAATCGAACGCTAAATCAGCCATAATTCTTCTTATTCTTGTTTACTGAAGTATCAACCAACATGCAACACGAGTCCACGCAAGTTTTGTATCACAAAGTTTTCTTTCACAGCGAGGACGCTGAATGGGTGGTTTTTGTGCATGGAGCCGGTGGCAGTAGCAACATTTGGTTCAAGCAACTTCGGGCTTATAAGTCGCATTTCAATCTGCTTCTGATTGATTTGCGTGGACATGGCAGAAGCCAACACCGCATGGAGGAATGGGCGCGCGAGCAATATTCTTTCCGAGAAATTGGCCAGGAAATCATGGATGTGCTTGATTTTCGTAACATTGAAAAGGCTCATTTTGTCGGTATTTCGCTTGGAACCATTCTGATTCGCATGATAGGAGAGGATTTTCCCGATCGGGTAAAATCCATGATCATGGGTGGTGCTATCATCCGCTTGAATCTACGTTCGCAAATTTTGGTCTGGGCGGGAAGAATGGTCAAGCGTTTTGTGCCTTTTATGTGGATTTATAAACTGTGTGCTTGGATCATCATGCCACGCAGCAGGCATAAGGAAAGCAGGTCTTTGTTTGTGAATGAAGCGAAAAAAGTAGCGAGAAAAGAGTTTATGCGATGGTTTAAACTGACTAATCAGCTTAACCCACTGCTTAAATTCTTCCGTGAAAAAGACCTTGGCATTCCTACTTTATACCTCATGGGCGACGAAGACCACATGTTTCTACCCGGAGTTCGTCAGGTTGTGGCTTGGCATAGAAACGCTTGGTTGGAAATCATCCGGCAATCCGGCCACGTTTGTAATGTAGATCAACCGGAAGATTTCAACCGAATTTCGATTGATTTCATCCGCAGAATCTCAGGACAAAACGTGTTAAGCCAAGCTTAACGATTCAACATTACGCTTCTAATTATTGCTTCAAGGCAGCAGTGCGCTCTTTGAGTGCAACAAATGCTGATGCAGGAAGTGGTTTGGTTGTCGATTGTGGATGATCAAATAACCATTCCCTGGCAGCAGCTTGTCTTTCTTTACTCAAAGGGTGAGTACTTAAAAAAGCAGGAGGTTCTACATCGCCACTTTCAGCGCTTAAAATGCTGAAGAGCGAATCCATTCCTGTAAGAGGAAGCTGGTGCTGATGCAGAAACTTCAACCCAAACTCATCTGCTTCAGTTTCCATTTTTCTAGAGTAGGAGAGTTTTTGTAATTCTTCTCCAAGCCATATGGCAGAAGCGTCGCCAAAGGCCAAACTCAGGACAATAGCTCCGGAAAATTGCCGCATGATGCTTTTCAGAGAGTGCCTTAGTCGAATATGTCCTACTTCATGACCCAGCAGCGCCGCCAAGGGGGCAGGGTCTTTCATTTTATCCAGTAACCCGGTATAAACTACCACATGGCCCGGAATGGCGTAAGCATTAACAACGTCTGATTCTGCCAAGTGAAACTTGATTTCCTTAAATCCCAATTGATGACCAAACTCTTCCAAGCGTGCAGAACCGATAGAATCCAGTTTTTCTTTTGACTGAATGTCTTTAAAGAGCATTTCGCCAAGTTTCTGTTCATGTTCTTTGGAAACCAAACCAACCATTTGTTCCGAAAGCATGGGTAATCCTTTGAAATAGAACCAAATGCAAACGGCGGCGATAACCAATAAGAGGAGACTCAACCAGCCTAAGATGTGCCGGGTTCTGACCTCCATGAATTTATGACTGCCAGACTTCCAATCAGAAGTAAAGCGGTGGATAAAGTCAGGGTCGGATGTAAAGATAGTTTGATAAGGAAAGCGGGAGGTTTTCAGCTCTATGCCGCCGTCTTTGGGAGCAAAATGGGTGATGGCAGAAACCGGCATTCGGTATTGCCTTCCATTTTCGGTATCGATGATCCACTCGTGCGCTTGCCAATTGAGGCGCGCATGTACAGGAGGATTTGGGCCTCCATCGTGATAAGTGATGAGGTACGACATGTGTGGGGGCTTCGTGAACTTAAAGCAATTAAAAGGCTGAAAAGTTTCGAAATAGCGGTGTTTAGCGCAATAAGGTAATTTCTCCGTTTGTTTTTGTCACGCCATCCGGAGGGCCACCAAAACGGTAAGAGAGCCTCCAAACATACAAGCCTGTGGGTGCAGGTTCTCCGTTTTCGCGTCCGTCCCAGCCTTCGTTAGGATTGACGGTTCTGAAAATGGCTTTGCCCCAGCGGTTGTAGATAACTAGTTCATAAAGTTGGGGTTGGCAAGCAGAAATGGGTCGAAAAAAATCGTTGAGTCCGGTACTGGGTCCTGGTGTAAACGCATCAGGAGCGAAGTAATTGCAGGTGGTGTCTTGCGGAATCTCGGCTTGCTGAAATCCTTGTGTGAGTAAGGGGCCGTTGGTGGTTCGTAAGGTAGTGATAGCCGCCTCTCCGATACTGAAACTTAAGCTTCCACGTATGTTTCGCAGGTTACTTCCGCCGCTTCCTAGAAATTGTGGAGCAACAGACTGCGCTTTTACGGCACTAAAAAGACCGAACAAATGCAGGAGAAGAAGTAGTTTCCAAGCCTTCACTCCTCAAATATAAGCAAGTGAGGTTGTTTTACGGTTTGATTCTTCTCATCGGAAAGCGCAAGGTATCGGGCTTGCCTTGCTGAACTCCGGTAACTAAAGCAAGAAGAGAATCGTTGCCAATCTTTTGGTAGCTGATCCGGTTGGGGAAGTCGTGGGTGGGGTTTTCGAATACCCAGGTATCATGGTTAGCTGAGGTAAGCTTGAAGGCAATTTCTCCCTGCTTCGCTTGGTCTGAAACCTCGCTGAAGTAGTACCATTCTTTGTTTTTTTGCGCAATACGTCCTTTTTCGGACCAGAGTACTTTCTTACCCTTTCTCATAATTGATTGGGCTTTCCATCGGTTCGCTCCGGCTTTTTGCCAGGATTCAGTATAAGTTTTAAGGCCTTTTGTCATTTTCCACTTTCCTTCTAACCAAGAGAAAGATTTTGCATCGGATTGAGCGGAGGCAAATAGCGGAAGAGTTGCCAATGCAATTAACAAGAATCTCATATTCTAAGATAATAGATGCGTTCAGTAATAGGCTTCAGGAACTGAATTTTTCAGGATTCCCAGTTTGGCCAGGAGGGAAAAGCTGGTCTTTCCGTTTTCTCATCTCGGCAGCAACGAGGGCGGCATGGCCGGGTTCCTGCTTTTTCTCAAGCTGTTGGATGATGTTGAGGTAGCTGGCTTCGTCCCGGTTTTGGCTGAGCTTGAAGACTTGCTGGAGGTTTTCTACTTTGATTTCGATACCGACGATGGCTTTAAGCAATTGCGCACGATAGTCCTCTGGCAGGTTGTCGTAAATAGTGGGAGATAGTTCATTTTGATCTTCAAAGTGAAGCGTTAGGCTTCTCATCAAGTCGATGAGGGCTTCATCGTTCATGAATGAAACCTTGCCGTGCAGGTGAACGCTGGAGTAATTCCAGGTGGAGCCGTTTGCGGGATTGGAGTACCAAGACGCGCTCACATAAGTGTGGGCACCTGTAAACAAGGCCAGCACATTCGGATTTTCCAGGAAGGCTTGGTGGTGGTCGGTTTTGCGCATGATGTGGCCTTTTACATACCAGCCATCTTCCCGCACTTCCACCATCAGGGGAATTTGAGTTGCTACCTGAGTGCCATCCAAAAAGCTGCCGGTGAGTGTTGCAAAAGGATGATCACGCAAGAATTGCAGGACAACCTTCGGGTCGCCTTCTTTGAAATAGGGGAAACTGTACATAGGTGGAATGATTCAAACATAGGAAGGGTGTATGTAAAAACCTTGAACTTCTTTGTAAATCCAGTGCTAATTAGCATTATAAAGTTGTAAAATATCTTTGTAAAGATGTTTAATAAAACGAATAAGTTGGACAAAGAATAAAGTTTCTATCTTTGTTGAACCAAGCATTCTCATGGTCAAAGCTGAAGAAGTTGCCTCCTTTCTAGCCGCATTCAAGGAGAAGATGAAGATTTGGGACGTCCTCTTTCGAGACGAAAGGGGAAAGAATACCCAAGCCTTGATTGACTTGGAGCTTCGTCCGGCCGATAGGCTAGCTGTATTAGAATCACTTGAGGTAAAAGACTACAGTGAAGGCCCCATTGAAGAACTTTTGTATCGAGGTTCTGCAATGTGGGTGTTTGGAAAAGTCGTTAAGAAACAGCAAGTGTATATTAAGATCACAATGGGATTGAGTGGAAGTAGTGTAATATGCATTTCTTTTCACCTAGCTGAACATCACATGAGGTTTCCATTAAACAAATAGATATGATAAGTCCAATTACGGGAAAAGTAATGAGTTTGACTAAAGAACGCCGTCTGGTAGAATTTAGGAAAGAAAAATTAGAGATAGTTTTTCATTACTATCTCTGTGAAGAAAGTGGAGAGCAGTTTACTACAACGAAATTAGATGAGGTTAATCTGAATCAAGTTCATCATAAGTATCGAGAAAAGTTTAACATTCCGTTTCCGGAAGAAATCATTCGCATTCGTGAAAAGTATGGTTTATCTGCTGCAAGAATGTCTGAAATTCTTGGATTTGGAATTAATAGCTATCGTCAATATGAGTCTGGTGATATGCCAAGTGTAGCGAATGCAAAACTAATTCAAATGATGGAAGACCCCATTAAATTTATTGACATGGTAGAGCTTTGCGGAACACTTGAAGAAAAATTAAAAGCGAAATTTATTCAAAATGCAAGGCAGATAATTGATGATACAAACAGGAGTAATATTTTTATAAATCTTGAATCCTATTTATTAGGAAGTCATTTTGCAGATATTTACTCAGGGTATAAGAAGCCTAACCTGAAGAAATTTGCAGAAATGGTCATTTTCTTTTCTGAGCAAATGGCGCCTTTCAAAACAAAAATGAATAAACTTTTATTTTATTCTGACTTTCTCATGTTTAAGCAGAGTTGCGTTTCGATAAGCGGAATGCGCTACAAAGCCATTAATATGGGGCCTGTGCCAAACAATTATCAAAGTATTTTTGAGTATTTGGCGAATAATGGCACAATAGAGATTTTCATGACTGAATTTGCCAATGGCTACGTAGGGGAGCAGTTTAAGCCTAAAAATGGAAGAAGGTTTAATCAAGCTCTTTTTTCTGAGCAAGAATTAGCAATTTTGAATCAGGTTTTTTCCTTCTTTAAGGATACCTCTACATCCGGAATTATTCAGCAAAGTCATTTCGAAGAAGGTTGGATAAAAAATGAAAAAGACAAGAATATTATTAGTTATGAATATGCATTTGAATTAAGTTTGAATTGATTTCAATTATTCCTTCACCCTTCTCCATTCAAACAAAAAAGGCCGCAACCTTTCGGTTACGACCTTTCTCAATGGGGTATTGAGTTTTTATTGATTAGCTGCCGCACATTTCGCAACCTTCAGGGTCGTCAAGGCTGCAAGCAATCTGCGCCATGGCTTGGTCGTCTTGCGCCTGAATCATTTCGATAGCAGCGCTTTTAGCCTGTACAGCGGGTGCCGCGGCTACTGCCGGCTGCTTGTTGATGCTATGGTCGATGGTGAACTTAATGGCTTCAGCAGCAGGCTTGGTTCTTAGGTAGTACATGCCGGTCTTCAATCCTTTTTTCCAAGCATAGAAGTGCATCGAGGTGAGTTTGCCGAAGTTGGCTTCTCCCATGAAAATGTTCAAACTCTGACTTTGGCAGATAAATGCGCCACGATCGGCAGACATGTCGATGATGGTTTTTTGCTTAATCTCCCAAGCTGTTTTGTACAGGTCTTTGAGTTCTTGCGGGATTTCGTCGATGTGTTGCACCGAGCCATTGCCAATGATAATCTGGTCTTTGATGCGGTTGTTCCAAAGACCAAGGCTTACCAGGTCGTTGAGGAGGTGCTTGTTTACCACCACAAATTCGCCGGAAAGTACACGACGTGTTCCAATGTTGCTGGTGTAAGGCTCGAAGCACTCGTTGTTGCCCAGGATTTGGGAAGTAGAAGCGGTAGGCATAGGAGCGAGCAGAAGAGAATTGCGAACTCCATGTTTCGCTACTTCTTCCTTAAGCGCGGTCCAGTTCCAACGGCTGCTTGGGGTTACATTCCAGAAATCATACTGGAAGACGCCTTTTGAAACGGGGCTTCCTGCATAGGTTTCGTAAGTTCCGTGGAGCTTCGCGAGGTCTTTAGACGCCGTCATCGCAGCGAAATAGAGCGTCTCGAAAATCTCTTTGTTGAGTTGTGCCGCTTCTTCCGATTCGAACGGGAAACGCATCAGAATGAAAGCATCGGCCAATCCCTGAACGCCAATGCCGATAGGACGATGGCGCATATTGGAGCGGCGGGCTTCTTCTACCGGATAGTAATTCACATCAATGACTTTGTTGAGGTTCAAAGTCACCTGATAAGTGATGTCGTACAGTTTCTGGTAGTCGAAGGTCCGAGTAGTTGGATTCACAAACCTTGGCAAGGCCAACGATGCGAGGTTACAAACCGCTACTTCGTCGGGAGCGGTGTACTCAATAATTTCAGTGCAAAGGTTCGAAGAACGAATCACGCCCAGGTTTTTCTGGTTCGATTTCTCGTTGCAAGCGTCTTTGTACAGGATGTAAGGTGTACCGGTCTCGATTTGAGACTCCATGATTTTCAACCAAAGCTCTTGTGCTTTGATGGTTTTTCTCGCACGACCTTCCGCTTCATAACGCTCATACAGGGCGTTGAATTCAGCTCCATAAGTATCATAGAGTCCGGGAGCTTCATTTGGACAGAACAGCGACCAGTCTCCATTGTTTTCTACTCTTTCCATGAACAGATCCGGAATCCAGAGAGCGTAGAACAAGTCGCGTGCACGCATTTCTTCTTTACCATGATTCTTTTTCAGGTCGAGGAAGTCGAAAACATCGGAATGCCAAGGTTCCAGATAAACCGCGAAAGAGCCTTTGCGCTTACCACCGCCTTGGTCCACATAGCGAGCGGTGTCGTTGAAGACACGCAACATCGGGACGATCCCGTTGGAGGTTCCATTGGTTCCTTTGATGTAGGAGCCGGTTGCGCGGATGTTGTGAATAGAGAGCCCGATACCGCCTGCGCTTTGGGAGATTTTAGCACACTGTTTCAGGGTGTCATAAATGCCGTCGATGCTATCGTCGCTGACCTGAAGCAGGAAACAGGAAGAAAGCTGTGGCTTGGGAGTGCCAGCATTAAATAGGGTTGGAGTAGCGTGGGTAAACCAGCGCTCGCTCATCAAGTCGTAAGTTTTAAGCGCGCCGTCGATGTCGTCTTTGTGAATACCGATGGCCACGCGCATGATCATGTGTTGGGGGCGTTCTGCTACTTTACCATTGATTTTCAGTAAGTAAGAACGTTCCAGGGTTTTGAATCCGAAATAATCGTAGTCGTAATCGCGGCTGTAGATGATGTGAGAGTCGAACGTATCGGCATGTTCTTCTACGATGGCCATCACATCTTCGGCGATGAGAGAAGCCGAGGAATTGGTTTGCGGGTCCACATAGTTGAAGAGGTCGCGCATGGTATCGGCAAACGACTTCTTGGTTTCCTTATGCAGGTTTGAAACGGCGAGGCGAGCCGCGAGCACCGCGTAATCAGGGTGTACGGAAGTCATGGAAGCGGCCACCTCAGCGGCGAGGTTGTCGAGCTCTACCGTGGTAACGCCGTCATAGAGGCCATTGATGACTTTACGTGCTACTTCAACAGGCTCAACATACTGATTGTTAAGGCCGTAGCAGAGTTTCTCGATGCGGGAAGTGATCTTGTCAAACTTGACTGTTTCCTGCCTGCCATCGCGCTTGATTACATACATAGGAGTGGGTTTTTGGGGGCACGCTAAGTTATGGTTAGCGCTATGGAGTGAACGAATGAAGGCACTGATAGTTGTCCACCATTTGTTCACATTGGCTTAACAGCCATGCGAACGCAGGTTTTGGCAGAAAATAAAAGTCACATAAACCTTGGTACGGAATCAACAGCGCGAGGGTGTAGCTTTTTTGGGACAAGCCGGTTGCGGGAACATGTGGGCATACAAAAGAAGAGGTCGTTCACACGAAAGTAGAGGCCGTTCACACGAAAGTAGAGGCCGTTCACTCAAAAGTAGAGGTCGGACAGTCGAAAGTAGAGGTCGTTCACTTGAAAGTAGAGGTCGTTCAGTCGAAAGTAGAGGTCGTTCACTTGAAAGTTGAGGTCGTTCACTCGAAAGTAGAGGTCGTTCACTCAAAAGTAGACCTCGTTCATTCGAAAGTAGAACCCGTTCACACGAAAGTAGAGGTTGTTCACACGAAAGTAGAGGTCGTTCACTCGAAAGTAGAGGTCGTTCACACGAAAGTAGAGGCCGTACACTCAAAAGAAGACCTCGTTCACACGAAAGTAGAGGTCGTTCACTCGAAAGAAGACCTCGTTCACACGAAAGTAGAGGTCGGACACACGAAAGTAGAGCTCGTTCACACGCAAGAACATGTGGGACAGTCGCGGGAACAACCCGAACACACGCGGGAGCATGTGGGACAGTCGCGGGAACAACCCGGACACACGCGGGAACAACCCGGACAGTCGCGGGAACATGTGGGACACACGCGGGAACATGTGGACAGTCGCGGGAACATGTGGGACACACGCGGGAACATGTGGGACTGTTGCAGGAACAATGCGGACAGTCGCGGGAACAATGCGGACAGTCGCGGGAACAACCCGGACACACGCGGGAACATGTGGGACAGCCGCGGGAACAACCCGGACACACGCGGGAACATGTGGGACAGCCGCGGGAACATGTGGGACAGTCGCGGGAACAATGCGGACAGTCGCGGGAACATGTGGGACAAAAAACTGCCGAAATGACGGCATTCAAGCTCTTTACCGCCAGAAGAACCAGTCCAACAGCCCGGAAAAAAGGATTTAAAAGTTACCTAGTACCCTGGACAACCCACGGCCAGACAAAGCAGCTAGTCAAAAACGAAAAATTGAAATTAGTTTGCAAATATCAAAATATGACCTATCTTGGCGGTCTAGTTCAAACAAACGGCAAAAGACATGTTAATAGAATTCAGCATAGAGAATTTCCTTTCATTTAAAGACTTAACAACACTTTCAATGGTGGCTGCAAAGTCTTTTAAGGAACACCCAGACACGCATATTATTGAGACAGAGAGCAATCTTAATCTCTTAAAATCGGCTGTGGTTTACGGTAACAATGCAAGCGGTAAGAGTAACCTTCTTGAAGCTATGGGTTTCATGAAACAAACTGTTTTGAGCTCTTTCAGAGATGCATTAATGGAGAATAGCGAAAGAAAATTCCCATTGGAAAAATTTGCACTTAATACAAAGACAGAGAAAGACACCAGCTTTTTTGAAATTTCATTCATTCATAAAGAAACTAAGTATCGATACGGATTTGAAATTGACTACGACAAAATAGTAGCCGAATGGCTTTTTCATACAACTAGCAAAGAAGTCTATCTATTCAAAAGAGACCAACAAAAGATTGAGATAAATAAATCCGCTTTTAAAGAAGGAATGGGCAAAGAAGAAGATGTAAAAGAGAACGTTTTATTTCTTTCCCTTTTAGCCACTTTAGGTAAAGAGACTTCCACCAATATCGTGGACTGGTTTAAAAAATTCAATTTCGTGAATGGCATCCATGACCGTGGACACAAACGATACACCATTGACAAATTAAAATCAGACAAACAGTTTTTTAATTGGGTTCTACATTTCGTGAAATACTTGGAGATAGCCAATCTTTCAACAACGGAAGAAGATGTTAACGAAATAGACCTTGAAACTTTAAGAGATAAAGAGAAAGACGAAGAAATAATCAATCTACTTACTAGTATTCAGCAAATACAATCAAAGCAACCCAAAAGAGACCAACTCATTACTTTTCATAGAAAATACGATGAGAACAATATTTTAGTTGATACTGTTCCATTCAACTTTGATAAGCAGGAATCCGAAGGGACTAAAAAACTTTTATACTTACTTGGTCCTTGGTATGATACTCTACAAAACGGTAAAGTACTAATCATAGACGAACTTGACTCAAGATTACATAGCCATTTAACCTTGAGACTTGTTGACTTCTTTCACAAGTTTAACAAAAGTAAAGCTCAGCTAATTTGTGCTATTCATGACATTTCTTTGCTGAACAAAGAAACATTTAGAAGAGACCAAATATGGTTTGTAGAAAAGAATCAATTTGGTGCTTCAGAGTTATTTTCTCTTGCAGACTTCAAAACAGACAAAGTCAGAAACAAATCGGCATTTGACAAAAATTATTTTGAAGGTAAATATGGAGCGATACCTTACTTTGACATTGATGAAAAATTAAACGATTTACTCTATGGGAAAAGGGAAGCAGAACAAGTTTAAAGAAAGGAATGCTGCTTCCTACAAAAGAGAAGTTAAAAGCATAGATACACGACAAGGACGAAAGGAACCTTTAATTGTATTAAGTTTCAGAGACTTTGATAGAAACCAAGGACAAAGCTTTGAAGAATGGGAACATGAGGAATTGCTTGCGTTGGCAATAAGTAAACTAAGAGAAATATGCCAATTGACTGTTGGACAGGCGACAGCACAGCAAGTTATAAAGCCATATACAAAAGTTGGGTTTCCACCTGAATCAGGATTTGTTCACCCCAAACATGTTTTACCAGATGTTATTTGGTGTTCAATGCATATTCAAGGAAAGGAATGTATAATTGGACACTTTGAAGACAATATTTTTCATATTGTTTTCCTAGATAAAGACCATGAGTTTTGGATAACTGAAAAGAAAAACACTTGACAGAAAGAGAAGAACGAACGCCCAACATCCCTCCAACTAGCCTCAGTCCCACTAACAAAAAGTCCCAGAACAAGCATGCTTGACTGGGACTTTTGCATGACTCGGTGTTGGGCGACGCCTGCTGTTGAATCGTGAGCGTTAGGAGTGGATATTCCGGCATATTGACCCCTGAAAAAACACCTCCACTACCCATAACTCCCCCAAGGATTCGGACAAATAAAAAGCCCCATAGACCACCTCGAATTATAAGATTTTCTATCTTAGCACAACAGAGCGAGCAGCAAGATG
>JAIXUI010000131.1 GCA_027484125.1 Bacteroidota bacterium
CAGCTTCCTTCAGATTCCGCTTCACAACGGACACCCTTGCTCTTGGCTAACGGTAAGTACTGCAACTCCCGCTCGGGACTTCCACCCTAGAGCTGATACACATGCCTGACGCACACAAATAAAAAAGGCCGCAATAGCGGCCTTTTTTATTTGTTGAGATAAACATATTGCTTGATGTTATGAATATTTCCATCAAAACCCTCCGCATTCAAAATCACAACATATAATCCGGGTTCTACCCAATTTTCAGCCCATTTACCATTCCATGATACTTTTCTTCCAGATTCATTAAATATCAATTGCCCCCAACGATTCCAAACTTGCATCGTTATGTTCTTTATTCCTAAGCCAATTGGTCTCAATACTTCATTTAAGTTATTATTGTTAGGAGTAAAGGCCGTTGGAAGCCATATTTTACTATTTATCGTATCGATGCACGTATTTGAACGTCTCCAAATTCCATTTCTATTCTCTGTTAAAAAGATTTTTACATAACCTAAAGATGTCAATCCGGAATCAATTGAATACTGAATAGAAACATCCTCCTGATCATTAAGTGGAATATTCTTAGCAGTAGAATCAAGAGAATTCCAAATGTTATTAATCCAATCTTCCCTATGGCGGTAAACGCCAATAAGATTCTCAGTTCCTGAACTGGTTAATTGAATATTAAATGATTGATTAGAGTCTTTCCGTGTATTTAATGCTAAGCTTTTTATCGGATTAATAGAAAATGCCGCATTATTGCAAGAGTCGAATGCCGTGATTTTATACCAACGGGAGGTTTTAACATCAGAATTTAAATCTACCCAGGTTGAATCTTTTTCCTGAATAAATTTTCTGTCTGCAATAATCCATTGTGTGCTATCTGTGCTCTTTGAAACTTCAATCCAAGAAGTGCCCTCCAGTCTATTCCAAAATAATTTTACTCTCTCTTTAGCTTCTATTGAATCTACACTTGCTGCCGACATGACCAATCGAGGCGTATTATTGAAACCAGTGATACTCACAAAAATGGAAGTATCGAATTGACAAGTTGAGTTCTTTAAACTTATTTTCAACGAGTCAGTTTCAAAAAAAGTAAAGTCCCTTCTTGCATAGTTATTAAAAATCTGCTCTTGTAATCTCCATGATTTGTTAGTCCAGATAATAGAATCTGCGTCCTGAGTACTTGCTAAAAACTGACTTCTCAAAGGAGAACATCCCTCAGTCGGAAATAAAGTTGCTCTTAGTTGAGGTGTTTCGTTGATATTCAAGTTTGCTACTTCAGACTCTCCTCTACAACCTTCCAAAGTTGTCCACCTTATGCTTAATTTTCCTTGAATACTAGATGAAAACAGGTAACTCCAATTAAAAGGAAGTAGGTTGGTATCAATAGAAGGGATTAAATTCCAGTTTCCATTAGGTAGTCTGAAATAAAGTGTATCGATTTCTCTAGGTTTCAAAAAACCCAATAATTGGAATGGGGTGCAACCATTGACATTTGGGAAGGAAAATTGCAAACTAGGCAAAGCTCTGATTTGATAAGGCAATTCCAATTCTATCAAAGAGTCACATCTTTGATTAAAAATTCTAATTGTGATTCTTAAAGTATCCGGCAAAAGACTTGTTAGCCGAAATTTCCATATGTTGAAAGCAGAAGGAAAGACTTTGATACCATTATTGATTACTTCAATTGAATCTGTTGCCTGAATTTGTAAAGTTTTAATCAAACTTCCACAAAGTACAGAATCATTAATGGTATAGTTAAAACTTTGAATATCAATTACTCTAATTTCTTTTTTTAAGGAATCTATGCAGCCTTCTTTACTTTTCGAAACAATTGAAATACTCCAAATTCCAGGAGTTGAAAATGCTCGAGAAACACTATTAGAAGATAAAAGTGTATAATTCCATTGAGGAGATGTAGTATGAAAGAATGAAATCCAAGTTGAGTCTGCATGCTGACTTTGGTTAGTAACCACAATGGGCTTTCGAATACAAGTTAACGTATCACTTAGGATAAAATCAGCTATAGTTCGTGGCCTAATCTGAATGATATTGTTTTCAGAGATAGAGTCCATACAGCCTTTTGCTTTCATAAAAATTTTATACCCAAATAGGCTATTGTTGGTATAAACCCGAGAACTCTGCCATTGTAACGTATCTGTCCAAATTCCTGAAAAATAATTATTCGGTGACATTAACCAGTCTATTTTAACCGAATCTGTATCCAAAAATGTCCCTCTTAATATCACTTCTCGCCTTCTACAACTATTCACTGTATCTGCTATCAATAAGCCCGGTCGGCTTCTATTCTTCGCTATTATATGGATGGTATCAGTGGTTATACAGCCCGTTGTACCATAAACTTGTTGGACGATATATTGAGTTTGAGGTTGTGCAATGTTTACAATACTAGAGTTAAGCTTGTTGGTGTTTAGTAAAAATCGAACTGAGTCAATTGCCCCTTGGCTCAAATCAAAGTATTGTAAACTAAAAGGAACACACGCTTGAATTGATTTGCTTAGAAAACCATTCCTTGATATACTATCAATCGGAAAGTTTACAGTAAATCCAGGCCTCGGTGCAGGAGTGATATTGATAACTTGAGGTCTGAGCATGGTATCTGCACATTGTCCATTTGATGCAATCAACCTTACATCAAATCTTCCAGATTGTTGAAAAGGATGATATACAAAACCTCCACTTGGCTGATTAAGTATTAAAGGAGGGGTTCCGTCACCAAAATCCCACCTTAAAAAGGAACCAGGCGCATTAAACACATTGGTACTACTATCCCTTAACCTTACATAAACAAAACCACAGGAAGAAGTATCGTCTAGGGCGAATAAGGCCTTTGGTGTTGGATATAAACAAATAACTTTCGCAGCCGATGTATCAGAACAACCAAAAGTATTAAAACGTACTAATCTCAGAGTATCACAACCAACGTGATTGTATATCAAGGTATCTCTCCATGGATTGTCGGCCATGGTTCGTGTTCCAAATCTACTAGAAAGTAAAAATGCAAAATCTGAACCTTGTGCAGTAATTGCCAACTTATATGGTAAACATCCGATAGAGTCAGGAATAAAAAGTTGAGCGTTAGGTTGTGTTTTGAAATGAACCGAGAAAAAGGAGGTATCTGTACAGCCGTTGAAAGATGAACGAACTTCTACAACTCCATTACCTGTTGAAGGAAATGTGTACTGGTAGCTACCATTTCCATTAGGCAAAACAACTGAACTGTTAATGAGTATTTGAAATTGAAGGTTAAACAGAGGATTTGAAAGCATCCTAATGGTTGTAACTGTACCTCTACAAACTGTATCGGCAGAAAAAGCATACATAGCTTTAATTCCGGGACTCTGTATGAATGAAGGTGAAAAAATGGGAGTATTCGTAGCATTGCTTGAAGTACCATTCGTAAAACCAATACTTGATCCGGAAGATTGTCCGGCAGCACCACTTGATAAGAAGGAAGATACTTGGCCGGCACCTTGTATTCCATTTTTCAAATACAAAATACCAGGGCCACCACCACCACCACCACCACCCCCTGGGTGAGAGCCATTGGTTGCAAAACCACCTCTTCCTCCTAATGCACTTACTGCAACTTGTCCAATAACTCGCTGTACATCTAAAAATACGGCACCGCCGCCACCACCACCGCCACCTGCATCATCAGGTGCATTTTGCCCGGGATTTCCGTCAACTAAAATACGCTGAAAGTTGCCGACAAGAGTATCTGCTATAATTATAACTATTCCGCCACCAGAACCACCTCTGCCCAAGGCTTGTTCATTAGTTTGACCACCGCCTCCACCACCTCCCATAAAAATGGTGTAACTGAAGTTATTCAATCGAAAACCCCCTCTGCCTCCTATTGCTGCCCATTGAACAGAGGTGGGATTGCCACCACCAAATCCTCCTCGATTGTTTAAGTTAGATCCACCTCCTCCTCCGGCATTATGTGCATTTCCTCCTCCTCCGCCGTTGCCTTGTGGGCCCCATCCTTGTATTCTGCCTATTCCTAATTGTGCAATACCTTCCCCTTTTTCACCATTGTAGGAAGTAGAAGGATAAAAAGAATTCGACAATGGAAAACTTGTTGAATTTACCACCGATTGATTCCCACCCCGAAACCCTTTTCCGGTCATAGAAATAGTATCATTCAAGGTGACTTTCTGAGCTTTTATCGCTAGAACCCCGCCCGTTCTTCCATTCCAACTGTTTCCGGTGAGTACGTTAGCGATTTCAACATTTCCGTATTCAGGAACCTTAACTAATTGAACTAAGCCTTCTGCCTGGTAGGTATTAAGTAAGGTTTTGTCAAAATAAACGGTGTTGTTAGTAATCTGAGTGATTCTTGCAAGTTCGCATTTACCAGCAGATTGATAATTTAGTATTCTACCAAATGTTGAATCATTTGAGGTACTATCTATCAAAGCACCTTTAGCTTGATAAATCAGCACTAAATCACCAACAACTAACCCATTGGCATTACTTACTACCGCTAACTTTAAACAAGCATCAATTACATTAACTTGATAGTAGCTATTTACAACTCCTGATATACTATTTTGACCTTGCGTCTTAAATAAAGAAATAAACAATATGAATAATAAATATAGTTTTTTCATTGAATCTATTCTTTTTTGGCAATACAAACATAATTCATCGTATTCTTATCATCAAAGAACTTGTTGTCCAAAAAACCGAAAATTTCGTTTACAATCCATCTGAATGGCTTTCTGTTGCTAATCCATTTCGGAAGTGTGTGTATGATAACTTGTCCTAATAATGCCCACTTTCCACCATTGCTGATTACTTCTACATGAACAAAGCCATTGGTTTCTAACATATGTCTAAAACCATGCTTAGTGTAGCGGTAAAAATCGTAAGGTTCTTCATGTAAGTGCCAATACATCGGGCCTGTAATAATAAACGTTCCACCCTTTTTTAGTAACCTATTTGCCTCTTTTACAACTGAAAATGGATCAGGAACATGCTCAATTGTTTGAGTGCAAATAACGGTCTGAAAGGATGCGTCTTCCAATGGGATTTTTGCAGCGTCACAAACGATGTCAACTTTGCCTAAATCAGATTGAACTATATCAGTCCCAATATAGCTTTCCACATAAGGAGCAAATAATCTTTCGTAGGGCTTATTTCCACAACCGATATCCAACAACCTACCATTGGCATGAGAAGCGGCTGCATTGGTTAATGCTTCTATCATGCTAGATAGCTCGAGATAATAGGCATCAGTTTTCTTAATTCGGTAACCTGATAACCGTTTTAATGCAGCTTCTCTCATGTTTACTTCTCAGTCTTTCTAAAAAAAAGATAGGTCTCGTTAACCTTCAAATAATCAAATTCTTCGCCTAAATGTTGATGTATTTGCTCAACAGCACCAAACTCTTCGTGTATCTCAATTGCCATAAATTTCACTCTATCAATCCAGTTAGGTGCTGATTTCAAAACTTCAAATTCAGAACCTTCAATATCAATTTTCAATAAGTCAATAGTTGGAAAATTCGTTCTTGTAAGTAGTTCATCTACACTGTAAGCCTGAATACTACCACCTGTTTTTTCTACAACGGAAAAAGACCAGTTTCGTCCATCTCGAAAATCTTGTCTTACCTCTAGATTGCACGATTTACTCCATAATCCACCGTTAATAATCCATTGGGTATCTATGCTGTTATCTTCCAAATTTTGTTTGAGCGCAATAAAATTGTTACCCTCTGGTTCCAAGGCACAAATTTTACTTTTTGGAAAGTATCGGTTGAAGACTAAACTTGCTAAACCTACGTTCGCACCGGCGTCAACAATGTAATTGAGCTCTTCCTTAAAAATAGTCTTGATAAGATTCATCAACCAATCATACTCTTCTCCAAGGATAACCTGACTGAAAGTAATAAAATCTGAACTTTCATGACGGAGGATAAAAGTTTGGTTGTAGTTCTTGATTACTATTCGATCAACCTCTTTACCTGTTTCAATTTGAAATGCTAACCCTCTGTGGTTCAATAAAGCTATAACTTGGCTTCTTTCCTTTAACCAGGACTTTTGAAGCTTACTAAGCCAGTGAATGGAGGCGGTAGCGATTTGATGAATCATAAAAAAAAAGGGATGCATTTAGCATCCCTTTTAAAGTATTGCAAATTACTACCAATTCAGCTTCATCTCACCATCTTTCAATGCAAAAATTGCATAGGGAAGCTCTTTTACAACGTTGCTTTGGTCGGGTTCGAAGTGCCAAGGGTCTAAATCAGAGATTGGCTCAATAAAACGGTAGTCCTCTTTCTTGATTTCGAGGGTCTGTCCATCCAACTGTACATTCAAACTCTCATCTCCAAATCCGTGGAAATACAACTTCGCATGGCTAAACTTACTCTTGAAGGAGCCCTCTACTTCGCTTAAGCTGAATGTACATGCTTCCCCGTCAAACTTTAAATGACGACGGTAGTAGTTGCCTGTTTCATACTCGTAAGTTTCCCCATCGTCTTCAAAATACAGAAAATCACCGGCTGCGCCGTTGTACACGTGCACTTCCATGGTGGGTTCCGGCTTCTCCTTGGTGTGATTGATTTTGCTCTGCATCAATACCACGCCTCCGCCTCTTACAAATACAGGAAGTCGCTCTTTAGGTGTTGGTACAAAGTATTCATGGTCGCCATTGTAGTATTTGTCGGTGTATAAATCGTACCAGTCGCCTTCAGGTAAAAACACTTTGATGGTCTGACGGGTAGAAGCCACTGGAGCTACGAGAATATTGGGACCGAAGAGGTACTGGTTTTGGTAAGCGCCCGAATAAACACGCTTTTCATGTGGATACTCTATCGCTAAGCTGCGCTGAATCGGCATTCCTGACATGGCTGTTTCATAGAAGCAGGAATACAAATAAGGGAGCAATCGGTAACGCAGGTTGATGTAGTTCTTAGAGATTTCTTCTACTTCTTCACCAAATGCCCAAGGCTCAGCATCGCGGCTGTTGATCATAGAGTGGGCACGATAGAAGGGAGAAAATGCGCCGATGGAAACCCAGCGTGCGAATAATTCATTCGACGCTTCTCCGGCAAATCCACCTACATCGTATCCACAAAATGGAATTCCAGTTAAGCCCATGGCGGTCAACATGCGGATGCCGGCCATCATGTGCTCGTCGTTCGCGATGTTATCGCCCGTCCAAACCGCTGCATAGCGCTGAATGCCCGAGAAACCGGCACGACTTAATACAAAAGGACGACGGCCATTCAACTGTTTACGCACCCCTTCAAAAGTGGAGCGTGCCATTTGCATACCATAAACGTTATTCGCCTTGCGGATGGTGGCCTTATGTCCTTCGTACTCAAACTCCACGATATCCGGAATGCGTTTTCCCCAGGTAGCGGGTTCGTTCATGTCGTTCCAATAGCCTTCAATGCCGTTGTCCACGTGGATTTTATAGCTTTCTCCCCACCAATCGCGGGTTTTCGGATTGGTAAAATCGGGGAAATGGCACCAGCCCGGCCAAACTTTAGCCGTGTAGTTAGTACCATCAGGGTACTTAGCGAATAAATCTCCGGCGAGTCCTTCGTCGTAATACTTATAGCCTTCTTCCACTTTAACTCCCGGGTCCACAATCAGAATCACGTGGAAGCCCATTTCTTTCAACTCACGCACCATCCCATCAGGATCAGGAAAGCGCTTATTATCCCAGGTAAACACCTTGTATTGATCCATGTAGTGGATGTCAAGGTAGATAACATCGGCAGGAATTTCGCGTTCCCGGAAGTTGCGTGCAATATTCATCACTTCCTTCTGCGGATAGTAACTGTAGCGGCACTGTTGGAAGCCTAAACTCCAAAGCGGGGGCAACTCGGGACGTCCGGTGATGTGGGTGTAATCCTCGATAATTTTACCAATTCCGGGCTGATGAATGAAGTAATAATCCATCTCACCATCAGGAGCTGTAAAAGAAGAGAAGCGATTGTTTGACGCTCCAAAGTTGAACACAGAGCGGTAAGTGTTATCGAAGAAAATACCATAACACAAGCCGCTGTGAATTCCCATGTAGAAAGGCGTAGAGAGATACAAAGGATCTTCGTCGTGCGCATAGGCGAAGGAATCGGAATTCCAGTGCTGATAGGCTTTTCCTGCTCTATCGAGGTTACCTGTTTTCTCCCCTAATCCAATGAAACGCTCACCGGGTTGCAATTTGCGGTAGGAACCCACTTCATGGCCAATCCACATGATGCCCAGCTTTTCTTCCTCTTCGTTGATGACTGCGCCTTCTGGAGTCATGAAGATGAATCGCAAAGGAGCTTTTTCAATTTTAACAACGAGTTGGTTGGATGCAAGGATGAGTGCATGGGCTTCATCCTGTAGGGAGAAATCAACCTCTCCGGGAGTAGCCACTACTGCATAAGAGAAGGTCTGGTCGTCACCACCTTTTTTACGGGCTCTGATTCTTACACTTCCTTCGGTGTAAAAAACGACATCTACCAGTTCATCTTCGGTGTTGAGGGTAACACCGGTTTTAGTTGTTTCAAAAGAACTCAAATGCCCGATTCGTTGGGGCAAGTGGTCCTGACGCTTCATTGTCATTACCGTTCCAAAGTTTGGGGGCAAATAAAAGCGAAAAACCTTTTTTCTAATGCCTATGCGCGCACTACTTCGACGAATTCAACGAAAACAACAAGGCCTGCGATTCTCTAAAAGAATGCAGGCCTTGCTTAAGAGTTTCGAAGAGATAGATTAAATCAGATGAAGAATCAGGTCAGGTCTAATTCCTAATATCAATGCACCTATGACACAAGCAATCAGTACAATTCGAGTAGGCAGGCCAACTTCAATTTTCTCCGGTGCTTCATCTGAATCCAAGAATGCCATACTTAAACTCTTTAGGTAATACCAAGCACCAATGATAGAAGCAACTATTGCCACGATGACAATATAAAAAAGGTTTGATTTCAGCGCTATAGCAAACAAATAGTACTTAGAAAAGAATCCGGCTAAAGGTGGAATGCCCGCCATAGAGAATAAGGCTATCGCCAAAACTACCGCCAAAAACGGATTATTCTTTCTCAATCCTTTGAACTTAGCAAGCGAATCAGATCCTTGGGCTTCACTTACTAGCAGCATCACTGCGAAAACCGCTATGGTTGCTAAGGTGTAGGAAGCAGCATAAAGAAGAATAGCACCACCAGCTTGTTTATTTAAAGTAAGCATGGCCAATAACATGTAACCGGCGTGAGCAATGCTGGAATAAGCCAACAGTCGCTTCATTTTGGTTTGGAAAAGTGCTGTGAGGTTACCTGCTAATAAAGTAGCAGCAGTGATTCCCCAAAGTACTTTAAACCACGCGGATTCTTCGCTCACAAATGCCGTAGAAAAGAGTCTAAAGAAGGCTGCGAAAGCGGCTGTTTTCACGATGGTAGCCATGAAGGCAGTCACCAAACCTGGAGCTCCTTCATAAACATCCGGTGCCCAGAAGTGGAAGGGTGCTGCCGCTATTTTAAAAAGAAAACCACTTAACACCATCAATACGCCGATGGTCAGCATCGGACTTTGGACCGTTGGCCCAAGAAGCGCGATTTGATCTAAATCTAAAGTTTGGGTTGCGCCATAAACCAAGGCTATTCCAAACAGAAGGATGCCGCTCGCAAAGGAACCCATAAGAAAATACTTGAGGGCCGATTCATTGGAGGAGGTGAGTCTTCTATTAGAGCCTGCTAAGATGTAAACGGGTATTGAAAGGATTTCTACCCCAATAAACAGCATAGCCAGGTTAGAAAAAGAGCTCATCACTATAGCACCCACTACAGAGAATACCATCAATCCGTAGATATCTGCGATGGAGTTTCCAGCTCCTTTGTAGTGGTCAATAGAAATAGTTAAAATGAAAATCAACGCAGCAATGGTAATTCCACTAAATGCTAATGCATAGTTATCGAAACGGACCATGTTGTTGTACCAACTGATGTTGGTATTCCAATCCGCCACAATCGTCAGCATGACACCAAGCAACCCAAGCAATGGTACCCAAACTGAGTTATTGCGCATCTTAAACACCCCGGCAAACAGGGTCGCAATTCCGATAACAGAAGTGAGGATTAAAGCTTTCATCAGTTCAGACTGCTGTAATTAAGGTAAACGTTAAACAACTCACCAAGTTTAGCACTTGCTGGTCCGGTAATTTGCAAAATCAATTGGGGGTAAATGCCGGTTACAATTACCACGGCGGCCAAGGGAAAGAGAATAATTTTCTCGCGAAGAGTAAGGTCTGACAAAGTAAAAGTTTCCTTTTCAGAACCACCCAGCATCGACTTTTGAAAGGCTCGAAGCATATAAACTGCTCCAATAATAACGGTAGCACCTGCTAATACGCCTAACCAAAGTTTATAACCGGCTAAAGCTCGCAAAAGCATGAACTCACCAATGAATCCATTGGTCATTGGCAGACCAATAGAACCAAACATGAGAATGAGAAAGAACGAGGCAAGCACTGGCGCAGAAACTCTCAAGCCTCCCATCAGTTTCAAATCATGCGTTTGTAATCGCTGGAAGAGAATTTCAGCAATAAAGAATAATCCGACCACATTGATACCGTGAGCAAACGATTGGAACATGGCTCCTTGTATGCCTTCTTCTGTGAAACAAAACAACCCGGCTACAATTAATCCAACGTGAGAGAAGGAAGAGTAAGCCAGCATGGTTTTGATATTATCCTGACGTACAGCAATCCAGCCACCGTAAAGCACCCCAATGATGCTCATACCCAGTACTACATCGCCCCAAACCCAGGCTCCAAGCGGAACAATGGGAAATATCCAACGAACGATGCTGTAAACAGCCATTTTCAACATGATACCCGATAGCAACATGGTGGCTGCGGTTGGTGCCACTGTATAAGTAGATGCCTGCCAGGTATGGAATGGAAACAGCGGCAACTTGATGGCAAAAGCAACGAACATCAAAATGAAAATGAGGCTTTGCTGATTGCCGGATAGTTGCAAGGTATAAAGCTGATCGATGTCGAAGGTTCTTGCTGGGTTGTTGAAGTAGAGCAGTAAAATACCCGCAAGCATAAACAAAGAACCTGCGAGGGTATAAACGAAGAATTTATAGGTTACTACCTTGTTGTTGTCGTTACCCCAAATGAGTACGAGGAAATAGACCGGAATGAGCGCCATTTCCCAGAACAGGTAATAGAGGAATGCATCTTGCGCAACAAATACGCCTAAAAGTGCAGATTCCATGAAGAGGATAAGACCAAAGAACCCACTGCTTCTTGCCTGATTGAAGGTTGAAGCAAGTATTAAAGGTGTAAGAACGGTGGTCAGAATCACCATCAATAAGCTGAATCCATCAACACCCATTTTTAAACTGATTCCAAAATCAGGGAGCCAGGCTTGTTCGAAGCTAAATTGGCGCCCTAATGCAGGATCAAAAGCGTTGATCATGAGGGCTGCAATGGCTAATGCGGCCAATGAACCCGCTAAGGCAATTCCAGGAGCAAGTTTACGTGGGCTTAAGAAAACCACGACCGACACCAGCAAAGGAAGAAAAACGAGAAGTGCGGTCAACATCAGAAAATTAGGTTATAGGCCAATACTAAAATCACACCCAGGGTCATGGCCAACAGGTAAGTACCTACCCGACCATTATGCAACAATCTCAACAAGCCGGAAGTGGTCATAGCCAGATTTCCCATGGCATTTACAATGCCATCGACAATTTGGTTGTCCACAATTTTTCCAAAAAACTGAGATATGGCATTAAATGGAGCAACAAAGAGGAAGTTATAAAATTCATCGATCCGATACTTCTGTGCCAATAGCTTGAATACTGGATTCTTTTCTTCTTCTGGCGCAACTGGAACCACTTTACCCTGACCGTAAACGCGGAAGGCAATGGCGACCATCACTAAAACAGCAGTTACTGAAACACCCATCAAGGTAATCTCGGTTGAATGTGAGATGCCTTCTGGATGTTGAACCGGAATAAGATTTCCAAGGAAATGATTGAGCCAGTGACTGTGTGCTGCAAAAACTTCAGGAATTCCGATGAAGCCTGCAATTAGAGAACATGCAGCCAAGACCATCAATGGTAAAGTCATGGAAATGGGAGATTCATGAATATGCGATTCTGTATGCGCATCGCCTCGATAACTTCCATGAAATACTAGGAAGTAAAGGCGGAACATGTAGAATGCTGTCATCAAGGAACCTAACAACGCTAATCCCCATAGTATAGGATTTTTAGCATACAAGAAGGCGAGAATCTCGTCTTTCGAAAAGAAACCAGCCAATGGCGGAATACCAGAGATAGCAATTGTACCGATTAAAAAGGTGATCCAGGTGATGGGCAACTTCTTTTTCAACCCTCCCATGAACCGCATATCCTGCTCGTGATGTAAAGCGTGGATAACAGAACCTGCTCCGAGGAATAAAAGCGCTTTGAAGAAAGCATGTGTAAAGACATGGAAGAATCCGGTTGTAAACGCCCCTGTTCCTAAAGCGATGAACATAAAGCCCAGTTGCGATACAGTAGAATAGGCTAGTACTTTTTTAATATCGTTCTGTCTTAGGCCGATGGTTGCAGCGAAAAGAGCGGTAGCCAATCCAACATAAAGGATTAAGTCTAAGGTGGCCGGAGTCAGGCTAAATAGGAAATGATTTCTAACAACCAAGTAAATCCCTGCTGTTACCATGGTAGCGGCGTGAATAAGTGCCGACACTGGAGTTGGACCTGCCATCGCATCCGGAAGCCAGGTAAACAATGGCAATTGCGCACTTTTACCCATTGCTCCGATAAACAAACAAACCGTTGCAGTGGTGAGGTAAGCATCCCCGCTTTTGACGGCTTTTACCGCTTCTTGCAAAGCTTCAAAATCAAGGGTGTTGTAACGATTCAATAACATGAATAAACCAGCGAGTAATCCTAAGTCACCGATTCGGTTCATTACAAATGCTTTTCTTGCAGCCAAGTTGTAGTCTGAGTTCTTGTACCAGAATCCAATGAGCAGATAGGAGCAAAGCCCCACTCCTTCCCAACCGGCAAACATCACGGCAAAGTTGGCTCCTGTTACCAGGATAATCATGAAGAAGACAAAGAAGTTGAGATAGCCAAAAAAGCGATTGTGTCCTTCGTCTTCATGCATATATCCGGCGGAATAAAGGTGAATCAAACTTCCTATACCGGTAATCACTAGTAAGAACAAAGCAGTAAGCTGGTCATAACGAAAAGCCATGTCCACACTTAATTTCCCTGCTGTAAACCAACTGAAAAGGTTTAGTTTGAAGGCCGCTGTCTCTGCTCCGGTTTGGCGGAACAATAAAAAGGCAGCGATAAATGACAAGAAAACGGAGGTTGTGGCTAAAGCGGAAGCGAACGATTTAGGCAGTGATCGTCCGGCTATAAGTAAAATACCTGCTCCCGATAGCGGAGCGAGCAGGCAAGTCAACAACAAAATTTCTGAACTACTCATGCCTTACCATTTGAGGGTTTGAAGGGCTTGGGAGTCGGTAGTGTTTTGGTTGCGGTAAATCATTACTAACAGACCTAAACCTACCGCTACTTCTGCGGCGGCTACTACCATCACAAAAAAAACGAACACTTCACCTTCCGGCTTGTTCGCATATGCTGAAAACGCAACCAGCAACAAGTTCACTGCATTTAGCATCAGCTCAATTGACATGAACATTACGATGGTATTTCGACGCAGTAATACGCCCATCACACCAATGCAGAAAAGGAGTGAACTTAGCCAGACATAGTGCTCCATAGGCACCAGCCGAACGTTTTGTAATAATTCTTGCATGATTAATCAAGTTCCTTTTTACCCAATAAAACAGCTCCTACCATTGCGGATAGAAACAATACTGAGGTGATTTCAAAGGGCAACAAAAAGTCGTTGAAAAGCACCTTACCCAAATTTTTAACTAAGCCTATTTCCGATTCTGCCGGACTGATTACCGGAACCATTTCGGCTTTTTTGAGCGCTGTTACAATAACCAAGAACAAAGAGCCCCCGGCAATTACAGCGGAGAGTTTTGCAAACATGGGCTTTTTCGGTTCAGATTCTGCGTTCATATTCAACAACATCACTACGAACAGGAACAATACCATGATGGCTCCTGAATAAACGATGATGTGAACGATAGCCAGAAACTGAGCATTCAACAAGATGTAATGACCCGCAATGGAGAAAAAACATAAGATCAAGTACAAAACCGAGTGCACCGGATTACGGGCACTGATAACCAACAAAGCAGTTAGTACTGATACAAAAGAGAGAAAGTAAAAAATGTACTCCGTCATGATGAAAGGTTGGAGATTAAGCGGTCTTTTCCTTTTTACGGAGTGTGATGTCGATACGCTGATCGATTTTCTCTACTAGAACATCTTTTCCATAAACAAAATCGTTTCGCTCGTACTCAGATGGCACGATGCGGTCAGTTAGAAAGATGGCTTCTTTAGGACAAGCTTCTTCGCACAATCCACAAAAAATGCATCTGAGCATGTTGATTTCATACTTAGCGGCATATTTCTCTTCTCTGTAGAGGTGCTCCTCCCCTTTTTGGCGTTCTGCCGCATCCATGGTAATGGCTTCAGCCGGACATGCTACCGCGCAAAGTCCGCAAGCGGTGCATCGTTCTGCGCCCTTTTCATCGCGCTTGAGCACGTGCATACCACGGTAAACTTTTGCAAACTCTCGTTCTTGCTCAGGATATCTAACCGTAGCTTTCTTCATGAAGAAGTGCTTGAAGGTGATTCCCAATCCGCCGAGAATAGCTGGCAGGTACATGCGCTCGGTCAAAGTCATCTCTTTTTTGACTACCACGCGTGAACGGTCTGTCAGTTTCATGCTTTTTCGATTAGAATTTTAAATAGTCTTTCAAGGTCATGAATCCTCCTGTGAGGAGAATGTTGAAAATGGCCAGTGGTAAAAGCACCTGCCATCCAAGACGCATGAGCTGGTCATATCGGAATCGTGGAATGGTCCAGCGAATCCACATGAAGAAGAATATGAAGAAGAAAATTTTTGAAAACAGGGATGCTACACTTAGTACCGTGAGCAGCAACGGATTGCTTACCATGTCCATGAAGGGGAAATTATATCCTCCGAAATAAAGACAGGATATAACTGCAGAAGAAATGAACATGTTGATATACTCGGCGAATAGGAATAAGCCAAGTTTCATGGAACTGTATTCGGTATGGTAACCTCCCACTAGCTCTGATTCACATTCAGGCAAGTCGAAAGGGGTTCGGTTACACTCAGCAAATGCACATATGAGAAAGATGAGAAATCCTAGTGGCTGTGCGAAAATATTCCAATTCAAAATGCTTCCACTTTGCGATTCTACAATGTCTTTCATACTCAAAGAACCTGTGAACATTAAAATGGCCACTACTGAAAGTCCCATCGCAAGTTCATACGAGATCATTTGGGAAGAAGCTCGTACCGCTCCTAGGAGTGCATATTTGTTGTTCGAAGCCCACCCTCCTATCATAATACCATAAACACCCAGCGAAACAACACCGAATACATACAATATCCCGATGTTGATGTCAGCGATTTGAAGGGTGATGGTTCTTCCAAACATTTCCAGGTCTTTTCCCCATGGAATGACGACGCCAGTCATCAAAGAAGTAACCATGAATATGGAAGGCCCCAAGATAAACAGGAGTTTATCTGAAGCATTCGGCATAATTTCTTCTTTGAAAAACATCTTTCCACCGTCCGCTAATGGCTGAAGAATACCAAATGGACCCGCCCGATCAGGACCAATACGATCCTGCATAAAGGCGGCAACTTTTCTCTCGAAATAGGTGCTGTATGCCGCAATTCCAAGAGTAACCAAGAAAAGCACTAATATCAAAATGCTCTTATCGAGCAATTCGGGGGTAAATAGTTCTAGCATCAGTTAAGTCTTGGAGTTACAGGGCCTGGATTTACGGTATCCGCTTCGTAGTGATTAGCGGAAATAACCGAATGTGCATTAATTTTTCTTGGTCCTTCAATGACCCAATCTGCAGTTTGTTTCTTGTCAAATCGGCAAGTGTTGCAAATAAATTCTTCCACTTCCCCAAAGGCATCTTTTCTTGCAGTTACCCGAAGCACTTCGGCTCCTTGGTACCACAGCACCACTTTACCGGAGCAAGAAGAACACTCACGGTGTGCATCCACTGGTTTAGTGAACCACACTCTGCTCTTGAAGCGGAAGGTTTTGTCGGTAAGTGCTCCTACAGGACAAACATCAATCATGTTTCCGGAGAACTCGTTGTCGATGGCATTCTCGATGTAGGTAGAGATTTCAGCCACATCGCCTCGGTTGATGACGCCATGAACACGACCTGGGGTAAGTTGGTCTGCTACCTTCACACAGCGGTAGCATAAAATGCAACGGGTCATGTGCAATTTAATCTTATCTCCAATATCGATTTTGTCGAATGTGCGGCGTTCAAATTCGTAGCGAGTATCGGAAGCACCGTGCTCATACGACAAGTCTTGTAAATGGCATTCACCTGCTTGGTCACATACCGGACAATCAAGCGGGTGGTTGGCCAGGAGAAATTCGACTACCCCTTTTCTGGCTTCCAGTACTTCGGCGCTTGTTTTATTTTCAACCACCATTCCATCCATGACTGTAGTTCTGCAAGAAGCTACTGGTTTTGGCATTGGACGTGGATCTTTTTCTGATCCTTGGGTTACTTTTACTATACATGTACGGCAATATCCTCCACTGGTTGCCAGCTTAGAATAGTAGCACATCGCAGGAGGTGCAACTTCTGGCCCAATCATGCGGGCGGCCTGGAGAATCGTGGTTCCCTCAGGTACTTCTATGGTATGTCCGTCAATGGTTACTTTAGGCATTGGATTTCAGTTTAGCTTAGGCAGGCTGTAGATTGTTCACACTGTAATAGTGACGAACCTCTTTAATGGAACCTGGGTTATTGACGTATGCTTCAAATTCTGCACGGAAATGACGTATGGCAGAAGCTACCGGCCAAGCAGCAGCATCTCCAAGTGGACAAATGGTTTTTCCTTCGATGTTTTTCTGTAAATCCCACAGCAAATCGATATCAGATTGTTTACCGTGTCCATCCATTATTCGGTGAAGGATTTTCTCCATCCATCCGGTACCTTCTCTGCATGGGCTGCATTGTCCGCAACTTTCATGATGGTAGAAACGGGTAAAGTTCCAGAGGTTTTTTACAATGCTGGAGGTCTCGTCCATAACGATGAAGCCACCCGAACCTAACATGGTTCCCGTAGCAAACCCGCCATCGGCAAGTGATTCATAACTCATCAGTCGAGGCTCACCTTGTGCGGTTTTAAGGATGAGTTCACCAGGTAGAATGGGTACAGAAGAACCTCCAGCTACTACAGCTTTCAGCTTCTTGCCATTTTTAATTCCACCGCAGTACTCCTCTGAATAGATAAACTCTTCTACAGGCACTCCCAACTCGATTTCGTAAACACCAGGCTTGTTGATATGACCTGACGCAGAAATCAACTTAGTTCCGGTACTTCTGCCAATCCCAATTTTTGCATATTCAGCACCACCCATGTTCACAATAGGCACTACAGCTGCTATGGTTTCAACATTGTTGACCACAGTTGGGCACTGATAAAGCCCTTTAACCGCCGGGAATGGAGGTTTGATTCTTGGGTTACCGCGTTTTCCTTCCAACGACTCAATAAGAGCTGTTTCTTCTCCACATATGTAGGCTCCTGCTCCAGGATGTACATATAAATCAAGGTCGTAACCTGTTCCTAGAATGTTCTTGCCCAAATATCCGGCTGCATATGCCTCTTCTATGGCTTTCTCAAGAATTCTAACAATATAAAAATACTCACCTCGTATGTAGATATAAGAAGTGTTAGCTCCGAGCGCAAAGCTTGAAACAATCATTCCTTCTATCAGTAAATGAGGAATTCGCTCCATCAAGTAGCGATCTTTAAAAGTACCGGGCTCTGATTCGTCCGCATTGCAGACCAAGTAACGAGGGACACCTTCAGGCTTTGCCAGAAAACTCCATTTCATCCCGGTTGGGAAGCCTGCGCCTCCTCGTCCACGGAGTCCTGAAGTTTTTACTTCTTCCACTAAAGCATCTGGAGTCATCGTTTTCAGGGCTTTTTCAACCGCTGCATAACCTCCATGCTTGCTGTAAACATCCAAGGATTGTATGCCGGGAACGTGATCGTTGGCCAGCAATAGTTTTTTTCCCATATTAACAGTAGCGGGATTGTTTGTTTTCTACTCTAAACTTCTCTAATAAATCATCTACTTTCTCAAGGGTGAGATTCTCGTGAAAGTCTGCACCCACCATCATCATCGGTGCAGTTCCACAAGAGCCTAAACACTCTACAGTTTTCAGGGTAAACATACCATCTGTGGTAGTTTCTCCCTCTTTAATGTTGAGCTTCCGTTCGATGTGATGAACGATGTCTTCTGCCCCAAGCAACCAGCAAGAACTAGTTCTACACACTTCAATCAGGCATTTTCCTACTGGCTTCAAGTTGAACATGGTGTAAAAGGAGGCCACTTCATACACCTCTATAGGTTGGATAGACAGCAATGAAGCTACATAATCCATCACCTTGGGGCTTAACCACCCCCCAAATTCAGCTTGTGCCAAATGCAAAACAGGAATCAAGGCTGATTTCTGTTTTCCTTCTGGATAACGCTTCATGATTTTGTGCACCAAAGCAAGAGATTCAGTGCTAAAAACTGGGTTTTCTATGTTTGTTGAAGAGTTGTTCATGGGAATTTTAAGCGTCCAGTTCTCCGGCAATTACGTTCATAGAACTCATGGTGATGATGGCATCACTCAACATGGTTCCTTTAATCATCTCAGGATAGGCCTGATAATAAATGAAGCAAGGTCTTCTAAAATGGAGTCGATAGGCAGCGCGGCCTCCATCGCTTACCAGGTAAAAACCTAATTCACCATTTCCACCTTCTACTGCATGGTAAACTTCTCCTTTAGGAATATCGGTTTCACCCATCACAATTTTGAAGTGCCAAATAAGCGCTTCCATTTTGGTATAAACGTCCTCTTTAGGAGGTAGATAAAACTCAGGAACATGACCAAAATAGTTGCCTTCAGGAAGTCCATCGATAGCTTGTTGAATGATTTTCAAACTTTCTAAGATTTCCTGATGACGCACCATAAATCGGTCATAGGTATCTCCCTGGGTTCCTATTGGAATGACGAAATCAAAATCTTGGTAAGAAGAATAAGGATTCATCACCCGTACATCATAGTCAACTCCTGCTGCTCGCAGGTTTGGCCCGGTGAATCCGTAATTGAGTGCAAGGTCAGCTTGAATCGGACCGCAGTTGACCGTACGATCCATAAAAATTCGATTGCGCTCAAGTAAACTCATAAATTCCGCGTACTTCGGCGGAAATTCTTTCAGGAATGATTTGATTTTTGCCCACACTTTGGGAGAGAAATCGCGCTCGAAACCGCCAATTCTTCCAATGTTAGTGGTTAAACGAGCACCACAAATTTCTTCATAGATCTCGTATATCTTTTCTCTCTCCTGGAACATGTAGGTAAATCCGGTTAGGGCTCCGGTATCTACTCCAATGACCGAGTTACAAACTAAATGGTCTGCAATTCGAGCAAGCTCCATAATAATAACCCTCAAATAATCGACCCGCTTAGGCACTTCTACTTGAAGCAATTTCTCAACCGTCATATGCCAACCCATATTATTAATGGGCGAAGAGCAATAGTTCAGGCGGTCTGTCAATGGGGTTACCTGGTAGAAAGGACGGTGTTCGGCGATTTTCTCGAAAGCCCTGTGGATGTATCCCACCGTAGGCTCTGATTCAATAATGATTTCTCCATCCATCTTCAACACGTTTTGGAAAATTCCGTGTGTTGCAGGATGCGTAGGGCCAAGATTCAGAATGTTGTAATCCTGAATTTCAGGCAACGACTGATTATGAATGAGGTTCTTTTCGCTCATCGTCCGAAATATTTGTCGTCTTTATCTGTGCGTGTAGGATCTTCCAATGGATATTGTTTGAGCAGAGGATGATAACTCATCTCATCCATGTTAAGAATTCTTCTTAAATCGGGATGTCCTTTGAATTGAATCCCAAAAAAGTCGAAAGTTTCTCTCTCTTGCCAATTGGCAGATCGAAAAATGGAAGTAACACTTGGAATTTCAGGATTAGCTTCAGGGATGAATGCCTTGAGGCGAATTCTGAAGTTATTCTCTAAACTGTGTACGTGATAAATCACGCCCAATTCCTTGGCTGTTTGATGAGGATAATGGATGCCGCACAAATCAGTTAAAAACCGAAATCTTAATCGGTCATCCTCATAAAGGAATTGTAAAATGGCTGGTACCGAAGCAGGTAATACTTCTAAGGTAAGCATGCCATAAGGGGTGTCGGTATGGATAATCTCGTTTTCAAATCGAGATTGAATTGCCTCTAATACAAACTCTGTGGTTAATCCAGCCATTATTCTATACCGTAAGAGGCTAACAATGCTTTATACTCAGGGGTGTGTCGGCGACGAAGCGATTCATTCTTAATCAACTCTTGAATCTGGGTGATTCCGTGAATGATTTGCTCAGGTCTGGGAGGACAACCAGGCACATAAACATCAACAGGAACTACTTTATCGATTCCTTGAAGTACACTGTAGGTGTCAAAGATTCCGCCAGAGGATGCGCAAGCTCCTACCGCTATTACCCAACGTGGTTCTGCCATTTGTAAATAGACTTGGCGAACTACAGGACCCATCTTCTTTGCTATGGTACCCATGACCATTAAAAGGTCAGCTTGTCTGGGACTAAAACTTAGTCGCTCTGAACCAAAACGAGCCAAATCGTAGTTGGCTCCCATGGTGGCCATAAACTCAATGCCGCAGCATGAAGTAGCAAAGGGCAACGGCCAAATAGAATTGGCTCTTGCCAGGCCAATCACTTTATCCAAGGAGGTGGCAAAAAAGCCCTGACCTTCATGTCCGTCAGGAGCTCCTACCATGGTTATTTGAGAAGGTTGTTCGGTCATGTTTGTTTGTTTATTCCCACTTAAGGGCGCCTTTCTTATAGATATACAAGAAACCTAACAGCAATGGTCCCATGAAGACCAGCATTTTCACAAAGCCTTCAGCTCCCAATTCTTTGAAATTGAGCGCCCAAGGGTACATAAATATGACTTCTACGTCAAAAAGAACAAAAAGTATAGCGGTTAAGAAATACTTAATTGAAAAAGGCATACGTGCGTTGCCTGTGGTTTCAATACCACACTCGAAATTTTCGAGCTTCTTATCGCTCTTTCTTTTTGGACCTAGCAAGTGCGTTAAGGTCATCGTCACACCAACAAACCCCAGTGCCACAAGGAACTGAAGGAAGATGGCGCCGTATTCAATATTTTCCATGGTCTTTGAAGCGGTGCAAATGTAAGTTAACCAAGCTAAAAACAGAGGTCAGAACTATAAGTTTGAGTGTTTTCGGAAATAATTGTACGCAATACTGAAAATTCCTTACCAACACTCCTTCGTTTTACCTTTGCTTATGCAAAATTCGTTAGATGCTTTTGGGCGTTTACTATCAATCATGGATGATTTGAGAGCCCAATGTCCTTGGGACAAGAAACAAACCATGGAAAGCTTGTCTCATTTAACCATAGAAGAAGTTTATGAACTCTATGATGCAATCATGGATAAAAACTTGGATGAGGTTAAAAAAGAGCTGGGGGATATCATGCTTCATTTGGTCTTCTATGCCAAAATTGCCTCTGAAACCGGAGAATTCACCATCACTGAAGTGCTACATAGCGTTTGCGATAAATTGGTAGAACGTCATCCCCACATCTACGGAGATGTAAAGGCCTCAACAGTAGAAGAGGTCAAAGCCAATTGGGAAAAGATAAAATTGAAGTCAGGAAAAAACTCTGTTTTAGAAGGAGTACCAAAATCGTTACCCGCTCTTGTAAAAGCAATCAGAATACAGGAGAAGGCAAGAGGCGTTGGTTTTGACTGGCCGGATGAAAAAGGAGTTTGGGAAAAGGTAAAAGAAGAATGGAATGAACTAGAAGATGCCCGTAACAAAGAAAACCAGGCTGATATGGAGGAAGAATTTGGGGATCTTATGTTTTCACTAGTCAACCTCTCTCGATTTATGAACATCAATCCTGAAGAAGCTTTGACAAAAGCTAATCTAAAATTTATAAGCCGCTTCCAATGGATGGAAACAACTTCCAGAGAAAATGGAAAAGCATTTTCAGACCTCACAATCAATGAGATGGATCAACTTTGGAACCAGGCTAAAGTTCATTTACAAGGCAATATTTAACCGGCAATAATTTCTTTCTTGAACAACAGACAGTAAAAATTTTAGTTAAGCCTATCATAGAAAGAGTGAATTCTCTTTCCCGTCCCTATATTCGGCCTCAACAATCAAACCTACTTAACATGTCCAAACAACCCGTTAAGACAGAAAGCGGATTTAAATCAGCTTTCGCTGCCATTGTCATGCCAGTCTTGATCATTGTATCAGTACTCATTTACATGTATGTACTTGGGGATGGATCAAACTTCGAAGGCGGTGACCCTAACAACCATCCACTACCAGGTAACTATTTGGGAATCGTTTACAAAGGCGGCCCGATTGTACCAATCCTGATGTCGTGCTTATTGATGGTTTTAACGTTCGCTATCGAGCGTTTCATTACCATCTCTTCCGCTAGCGGAAAAGGCAGCGTAGCAGGATTTGTAGTAAAAATTCGTACTAACCTTAGCCAAGGAAAAATCCAAGAGTCTATTGCTGAATGTGATAAACAAAAAGGATCAGTTGCTAACGTTATTAAAGCTGGTCTTAATAAGTATGTAGATATGCAGAAATCTACCGAGTACGACAAAGAGCAGAAAATCGCTGCTATCCAAAAGGATATCGAAGAAGCAACTCAATTAGAGATGCCTATGCTTCAGAAAAACTTGGTTATTATTTCTACACTTGCTTCGGTAGCAACGCTTATCGGACTACTTGGAACGGTTATCGGTATGATTAAAGCGTTTGCGGCTCTTGCTAATGCAGGTGCACCAGACGCTACCGCTCTTGCAAACGGTATCTCTGAAGCTCTTATCAATACCGCACTTGGTATTGGTTCTTCAGCACTCGCTATTATCTTCTACAACTATTTCACAAACAAAATCGACTCGCTTACTTACGGCATCGATGAAGCTGGATTCAGCATTGTGAATACCTTTTCTGCAACTGAGAAGTAATCTGATTCCGACACGACAAGATGGCTAAGGTAAGACCCAAAGCAAAGAAGCCTACCCTGGACATGACTCCGGTGGTGGACTTGGCCTTCCTGTTGGTGACATTCTTCATGCTGACCACCAATTTTCGTCCGGAAGAACCGGTCGTGGTCGATATCCCTTCTTCTGTAGCAGATATCAAACTGCCGGAAGTAGATATCATGACGATCACCATCTCCCGGGAAGGAAAAGTGTTTTTTAATGTGGACAATAAATTTACCCGTTCTAGCCTTTTACAGAAAATGGGCGAGAAGTATAAGGTAAGTTTTACCCCTGAGCAACTGGAAACATTTTCCAACCTCACCACTTTTGGTGTGCCCATGAATGTAATGCCCGGATTTCTGGACGCCAGCAAAGAAGAGCGTAAAGAAATGACCCTCGGAATCCCAACAGATTCCTTGAATAATCAACTTTATGATTGGGTGCTCAACACCCGCTTAAGTAACCCTAAAGTGCGTATCGCCATCAAAGGCGATGGACAGGCTGCCTACCCCGTGGTTAAAAGAGTGGTCTCTACTCTTCAAGACCAAAACATCAATCGCTTCAACCTGATCACTTCTCTTGAACAAGAGTTTTAATCGCTGAACCATGGCAGAAATACAAGACTCCGGTGGCGGTGACCACGGCAAGAAAGGTAAAGTAAGATCCAAAAAAGCATCTACCCATGTGGACATGACCGCAATGGTGGACTTGGCTTTTCTCCTGCTAACCTTCTTCCTTCTCACCACTACCTTCAATAAACCTCAGACGATGGAAATCATCATGCCTGACAAGGCTGAAAAAGAAGAAGATCAGTCTGAAGTAAAAGAATCGAATGCGCTTACCTTAATTCTTGGCGAAAACAACCGCATCTATTGGTATGCAGGCCTGAAAGACCCCAAAGTTGAGGTAACTTATTTTGGCCCTACTAAAATTCGCAAACTGCTCGTTGAAAAACGTGACGAAGTAGCCGCTAGAGGCGGTAAAAACAAACTAACCGTTCTTATCAAGGCTGATGAAAAAGCGAAGTATAAAAACTTCGTGGACATCCTTGATGAGATGAACATCAATAAGATCCCAACTTACGCGGTTGTGGATATCACCCCTCAGGAATTGGAAATGATCGCTAAAGCGCAAACAGCCCCTGCAAGTGGAAACTAAACCTATAAGTGGTACTTGGGACGATCCCAGCTCCGCTGCTCGAAACGATATTGTATTTGAAAATAGGAATAAAGCGTATGGCGCTTACCTGATCAGAACCAAATACAAAGACTATGTGACTTTTGCCGCTTTAATCGGGATTACTTCATTTGCGTTGTCAGTATCTGGACCTAAAATCTATGATCTGATTATGAGCAATCTCGAAGAAGCTGCCGCTAAAAAGGACAGAAAAGCTGTTTCTGTTGCTGAATTAGCCGCTCCTCCTCCAATGGATGAAAAAGTTCAACCACCGCCACCCATTAAACCACCGGAATTAAAAACGGTTAAGTTTACTCCTCCGGTTGTGAAACCCGATGAGGAAGTGGTCGAAGAAGTGGCTACCATGGAAGAAATGGACAAAGCGGTAATCGGTACTAAAAACATAGAAGGAGATACAGTTGCTTATCAGCCCATCGAGGAAACACAAAACGTGGTCATCGAAGAGGAACAACCAACAGTATTCAAATATGTAGAAGAGATGCCTGAATTCCCGGGTGGTGAAGAGGAGCTGATTAAATTCATTAGTAAAAACATCAACTATCCTCCTATCGCTCGCGAAAATGGAATCACCGGTCGTGTAACCCTTGCATTTGTGGTGGGTAACGACGGTTCAATCAGTAACATCAACGTTCTGAGAGACATTGGTGGTGGTTGCGCTGAAGAAGCCATTCGCGTTGTGAAGAAAATGCCTAAATGGAAAGCCGGACGCCAGAATGGTAAACCGGTCAACGTGGAATTTAACCTTCCAATCAATTTCGAACTTCGTTAATCAGCACTTAGTTCTTAAGAAAAAAGGCTGCCCTCTCTTGAAGGCAGCCTTTTTTTATACACTCAAATAAGTCCGTCATTAACGTCCCGATGAGCATTTTTTCTATTCACTTGATCATCGAAAGAAGCTTTCCTGAACGCCATCTGGTTGGAGGAGGGAAAGATTCTATGACTCAAACAGCTTTTCTTTTTTTGGGCGTGCCCCCGGCCAGTCTTTGCGCCACCAACTCTCCTACTTCGAAAAAACATCCCAGCGTCGTGGCCGGGGTCGGGCTACCGCTTGGGGTTCCGTATGGCCAGGCGGCGTCTCTAGCTTTCCTGCATCATCCTTTATTCTTGGTCCATATTCCATCATTTTCGCCGCCTGTCCATACCGCGCAAGCGCGCCCAGCGGATCCCTCACGCAAATCCTTTCTCGTACTACTTTCCTTTGGCTCAAGGTTTTTTCTGTGCTTCATGAATCTATACTTGACAAAAAAAATTCACCATTTAATCATTCAACACAATAAAAAATTACCTGATAAAGTGCAGTAAAAAGGCAATAAAATAAAGCCTGTTTGAATCAGGATTTTAATCAATATTTATCTTGAATGTTTCGTTAAGTGGTTAGTTCCTAATGATTTGTAATTCTTCAACAAACAAAAACTACTGCTTAATATGGAAACTAGAATCATCAGCGGTTCGTGGGAAAGTCCCAGCTCTGCGGCTAGAAATGTCATTGTTTTTGAAAACCGGAATAAGTCTTATGGGGCTTACCATCTCCGAAGCAAATACAAGGACTATGTATCATTGGCTGCCTTAATTGGCATTACTTGCTTCGTGCTTTCCGTAACAGGACCGAAAATTTATGATTTGCTGATCAACAAACCCATTCACGCCTCCCCAATTAATCCAAATAAAAACCTAGACCCAACTATTCTTCAACCTCCTCCTCCAACAGAAAAAAAACTCAACAAACCTCCGGATGTTGAATTTCAGATAATGAAGCAAATGAGGTTCACCACTCCGATTGTAACCGATAAGGAGGAGTTATACCATGAAATTCCCACTTTATCAGAACTACAGCATGTTGTTATCGGATCTCAGAATGTAGATGGAAGTAGTGTTATTGATTATGAGCCCATCGCTTTCACTGACAATACACTCACTGAAGAACCTGCTACAACCACTTACAAATTCGTTGAACAATTTCCCGAATTCCCTGGTGACGAGGCTGAGTTAATAAAGTTTATCAACAAAAACATCCAATACCCAAGCATTGCCAGAGAAAATGGCATTGCCGGGCAAGTGGTATTGGCCTTTGTTGTGAGTGCTGATGGCTCAATTAGTGGGGTAAAAGTTCTGAGAGACATTGGTGGTGGATGTGCAGAAGAAGCCATCAGAATGGTGAATAAAATGCCCAAATGGATTCCCGGCAAACAGAACGGTCGAGAAGTTAATGTGGAGTTCAACCTTCCTATTAACTTCGAACTTCGCTAATCACTAAATTAGCATCATCGAAAGAGGTTGTTTTCTTGAGGAAGCAACCTCTTTTTTTACCCTCTCTTCAACACATGAAAGCACTACGCTACTTTGGGTTATTCATGATACTGCTCTATTTAGCCGGCGGTATTGGATTAGTAACCAGAATGATTCAGTTTAAAATCTTTGATCCGCAAACCCAAATCTTCATTGGCATTTTTTGCATCGTTTATGCGATATTCAGATACACCAGATGGAGAAAACTACCGTTCTAAGGTTATGAAACGCATAGGATTAGGCATATTACTCTTGGCCTTTTTGGCTTCATGCCAACAAAAAAAGACTGGTAACGAGACAGATATCGACACTCCAACTTCAGGAAAAATAACAGGCAGCGTTGATGAGACGCTTCGACCATTGATTGACGCTGAACTGTTTGTATTTCAATCTGAGTACAAAAGAGCCCAAATAGAGGTACAATACAAACCGGAAGCAGAAGCCATTCAGGATCTGATTGATGGGAAAACTCGGTTTGCTATCACAACAAGAAAACTCTCTGAAGAAGAGAAAAAAATCTTCGAGCAAGACCAAATTAGGCCTCGTGAAGTAAAAATTGCTATTGATGCCGTAGCACTGATTACTCATCCTGCCTCAAAAGATACCCAGCTAACCTTGGATAAGCTTCAAGGTTTACTGGAAGGAAAATACAAATTGTCGAAGGACCTTTTCCCTGGAGGGTCTGACCAACCCGTTCAACTGGTGGTAGATAACCAGGGAAGTTCTACTATTCGTCATCTTAAGGATAGCGTGTTTAAACTCAATAAAATCCAAGGCTCTGTATTTGCCCTCAAGTCAGGTGAAGAAGTCATTGACTATGTCAATAAAAACAAAAATAGCATCGGCTTAATTGGCGCCGGCTGGATTTCAGATCGAGATGACTCCACAGCGAATGCCTTTCTTGATAAATTTAAGGTAGTAGAAATCCTCAGTAAAGCAGATGGTGAATACTATAAGCCGTTCCAAGCTTATCTCGCACTTCGCTCTTACCCGCTTCATCGTACCGTTTATTACCTCCTCAGAGAACCAAGAACAGGGTTAGGAACCGGATTTTCAAACTTTTTAGCCAGTGATAAAGGTCAAAGAATTGTGTTAAAATCAGGATTAGTGCCTGCAACCATGCCGGTAAGGTTGATAAAAGTGAAGAAAACTGAACGCGAACGATAAATCTTTTAACCATTTCTTTTCTACTCCTCACACTTGGCTATTTTTGGCCAGCTTTTTGAAAATAGACCGAAAACGAACTCATGAAACGCTTACTTCTTGTAGCCGCCCTTGCACTTGCTGCTTGGGATACTAATGCTCAGCAAAACCTGAGTGCTGCAATGCGCGATTACGAACTTGAAAAGTATAATTCCGCACTTGCTAAATTCCAACAGGCTGCTGAAGCCGATACCGCCAACCTATGGGCTTGGTATTATGCCGGTGTTACTGCACTTCAATTGGAACAACTCAACAAAGCGGAAGAGTTTTTCCAACGGGGAATGCGGGCTAATCCCAACCACCCCCTAAACTTTGCCGGATTAGGCCAACTTCAAAATCGCAAGCAGCAACTTGATGCAGCTTCTGCAACTTTTGCGGCTGTTAGCCAAAAATCACTAGGCAATCGCAAGTTTAAAGACGGAGAAGTGTATGCTGTTCTTGCTCAAGCACTTACAGATGGCGATCGCAAAGACACCGCCAATGCTTTTGCTATGGAATCTAAAGCGTTAGAACTCGCTCCAAAAAGCCCTGCTGCTTTATATGCTATCGGCCTAATGCGTAAGCAAATCGACGATAATGGCAATGCCGTAAAATACTTCGAACGTGCTTTCACTTTTGACCCTAAAATGGCCAAAGCCATGTGGGAATGCGGTGCGCTCTTTATTGACGCCAGAAATATTGAACTTGGTAAAGAATACATCAACAAAGCCATCGCCGCTGATGAAAACTTCGCTCCTGCCTACCGCGAACTTGCAGATGTAAACTTTGCTCAAAAAGACCAGGCTTCTGCCACTTCTAACTTTGGCAGATACCTCTCTATGACTGAACCTACCCCTAAATCCATGCTGAAATATGCTTCCTTCCAGTTGCTTCTCGGTAAAAACAAAGAAGCTATGGAAGAAGTCTATAAAACCATGGCCGTAGATTCTACCAACATCTATGTGTACAGAATCTTAGGACGATCTGCTTATGAAACCGCGAAGTACGATACAGCTTTGTATGCCTACAATAAATTCTTCGCTGGTGTTAATCCTGCCAAAATTCGCTACGATGACTACCTCTATCTCGGTAAAATCAACTTGGCTAAAGGACTTGATGCTGATGCTCAGGCAGCTTTCAATAAAGCAATTTCGGTTGACTCTACTAAAGCCAGTGAATTGAATAAAACACTTCTCGATTTCTTCAGAGCCAATAAAAACTACGCTAAAGAAGCTGAGGTGCTTACCAACATCATCGCAAAATCAACAAAGAAAAATCCTAATGACTTGTTTGCTTTAGGTAGAGCCTATTACAACCAGAAGGATTATGTAAAAGCAGATACTGTTTTTGCTCAACTGATAGAGCTAAAACCTGACTATATTCCAGGTCATTTGTATAGGGCACGCTGCAACTACAGCAATCAAGCTACTGCTAAGTCGCTCTTCGAAAACATGATTGCTAAAATTGGCAGCATTGAAGGAGGTAACGACAAATACAAGCGTGAACTGAAAGAAGCTTACACTTACCTGGGTTCCTTGGCCTACAACGCCAAAGATAAAAATGCTGCAAAAGATTATTTTGGAAAGGTTTTAGCCATAGATCCTAACGATGCAACTGCGAAAGAAGCTGTAGCTAACTTAGCCAAGATGAAATAACCCTAGAATGAACACACTCAAAAAAGCCTGAATCTTCGATTCAGGCTTTTTTGTTAAGCAGCAGAGTTGGATTTGCAAGTAGTAATTCCCACAAGAAGATACAAGGGACAAAAACTAACTAAACTGGTTATAACAAAAATGAATGCAACAATTAATGCTGCAATCCCAAGGACTCCTTCAATGCTACCACTGACATACAAAGCGGCAAGTACCGCAGCTACTATCACTCGTACTACCCTATCGGTAGTTCCCATATTTGTTTTCATGACCACAGGTTTAATTATCAAATGTAGATAATTATATCCAATAGTCACAATTATATAAGCTCAGGGAGATGCTACAGATATCCTAACTCAAACTTGGCTGCTTCACTCATCAAATCCATGCTCCAGGGTGGATCAAAAGTCAGTTCAACCTTAACGCTTTTGACACCAACAAGACCTTTTATTTTACCTTCTACTTCTCCAGGAAGTGTTCCTGCTACAGGACAAGCAGGTGAAGTAAGCGTCATAAGAACATCCACATGACCTTCTAAACTTACTTTTACTTCGTAAACCAATCCAAGTTCATAGATATTTACCGGGATTTCAGGGTCATACACTGTTTTCAGAAGTTCGATTACATCATTCTGAATCTCAGCGAAACTAGGTTCTGGACTATTCATTGTGCTGATGCTGTTTGTTGAGCATAAACTTTGGCTTCCATTCTGATTTGCTTCAGCATGGAAGCAAGGCCATTCGCACGGTTAGGAGAAAGGTGACTATCTAATCCTATCTCTTTAATGAAATTCAAAGGTGCATGGAGAATGTCTTCTGGAGTTTGATTATTCAGCACTTTCACCAATAAAGCAACCAGACCTTTAGATATTAAAGCATCGCTATCGGCTTCCAATACCACCTTTTTATCTTGAGATAAGTGGCTTTTTAACCAAACTTTCGATTGACAACCTTGTATCCTATATTGTTCTGTCTTGAACTCATCAGGAAAAGGACTTAATTCCTTACCAAGGTCCATGAGCAAGTTGTACTTGTCCGCCCAATCATCCAGAAAGGAAAAGTCTGCAATGATGGCTTCTTCTATTTCTGCTATGCTTTTCATCGGTTTAACATGGTGGAGGTTTTTACTAACGCATCTGCAAATAGCGCTATTTCTTCTTCTGTATTGTAAAAAGAAAAGGAAGCTCTACACGTTCCGGGTATTTGAAAACGCTCCATGAGTGGTTGGGTACAATGATGGCCCGTACGGATAGCAATTCCATACTGATCGAGGATGGTGCCCATGTCATACGGATGAATGCTTCCTATCAAAAATGAAATTACAGCCGCTTTATCAGGTGCTTCTCCGTAAATCTTAAGATTTTTTACCTCACTAATAGCCTGATTAGCCACCTGAAGAAGGTGTTGCTCACGAGCTGCTATTTGATCCATCCCAATATTGGTGAGGTAATCACAAGCTGCTCCCAGCCCGATGGCTTCTGCTATGGAAGGTGTACCTGCTTCAAAACGAAGTGGAACTTCATTAAAGGTAGTTCCTGAAAAACTAACCTCTTTAATCATATCACCACCTCCCATAAATGGAGGCATTTGCTCTAACAAATCTAATTTTCCGTAAAGAATGCCGATTCCAGTGGGTCCGCACATTTTATGTCCAGAAAAAACCACGAAATCAGCTCCAACTTTTGCTACTTCAAGATTAAAATGTGGAACTGCTTGTGCAGCGTCGAGTGCAATTTTGGCACCGGCGTTGTGAGCAGCTTCAACCAATTCATTTACTGGATTTATTGTTCCCAGTGCATTGGATGTCCATGTCAGCGATACTAAACCTACCTGATCGGCAAGTTTGGCATGAAAGTCTTCTAAATCTAACGTACCGTTGTCATGTATGCGACATACTAAAAGACGAAGGTCGGGCCGACGTTTAAGTAACAGCTGCCAAGGTACAATGTTGGCATGATGCTCCATCTCAGAAATGAGTATCGCTTGACCTTGGGTAAGGAAAGCATCTGCATAGCTCCAAGCGAGCAGGTTCATACTCTCGGTGGTGCCGCGTGTAAAAATGACTTCCTCAGATTTAGAAGCGCCTATGAATTTAGCAACAGTAGCCCTTGCTTGCTCATACCTAACAGTAGCTTCCTGACTCAGTGTGTGAACCCCTCTATGCACATTACTGTGCTCGTATAGCAGGTAGTTACTCATAGCATCAACTACCTGCCGCGGCTTCTGTGAAGAAGCAGCATTGTCAAGATAAACTAAAGGTCGGCCATTTACCTGGCGGCTAAGAATAGGGAAATCTTGACGTATGGCAGCAATATCCATCAGGAAAGTTGAGATAAACGCTGACTTAAACTATCGTACAAGGGTTCTCTAAGTGACTCCAAAGAAACACGGTCAATAATTTCTCCAGCAAAGGCCAATAACAATAACTTTCTAGCTTCTGTTTCGGAGATACCTCTTGCTCTTAGGTAAAACAATTCCTGTCCATCCACTTGACCTACCGTTGCACCATGGGAACATTTCACATCGTCGGCGTAAATCTCTAGTTGAGGTTTGGCATAAACGAGTGCATGATCGCCTAGGAGAAGCGTGTTATTACTTTGATAAGCATTGGTTTTTTGAGCATCCTGACGCACCATAACCTTGCCGTTGAAAACAGCTTTACCATGTCCAGCCACAATGCCTTTGTAAGTTTCATTGCTTTCACAATGTGGCACTGCGTGGTCAACTAAAGTGTGATTATCGATAAGGTTTTCGGAATCGGCTAAATAAAGGCCGTTGTAGCCAGTCCAACAGTTGTTTCCTAAATGAACTGTTTCTAGGTTATTTCTCACCAACTTTCCAGACCAAGTTAGCGTATCATTGAGGTAAGACGAATCTCGTTCTTGCTCAACCCTTGTCAAGGAAATAGAACACGATTCAGATAAGGAAGTTTGTAAGTTGAGGTGTTCCAGTTTAGATTGGCCATCCAGGCTAATTTCATGCATAGGAACAACCACTGGTGATTTTCCTGTAACCACCCATTTTTCAATCAGGGTGGCCTGTGCATTTTTTTCTAACCTTACGAGGTTGCGAAAATTAGCCTCGATAACCAATTCCTGCTCATCGAAAAGGTAGAGCACAAAAATAGGTTTATCTAGGATCACACCTTTTTCAACATGAAGTCCGTAACCTTCCTTCAACAAAGCGGTATTTCTTGCAGTGAAACGGTTTTCTCCCGTCTTAATCAGTTTGCCTATTAAACCAGCTAACGCAGAGTTAGCTCCAGTCACTTCTTCAATTGGACCCAAGGTTGTACCTTGAGGTAAACTTTGATATCGAGATAAATCCTTCCTGAAAACACCATTGTGCCACACCAACAGGTGAGCATCAAGACCAATGAATAAGTGCTCCCTGATATCAGGACTTATTGGTATTTGAGTAAGTTGAAGGTTTTCAGGAGTTATCGTTGTTTGAGAAGTAAGCGCTCTTAACGGCGTGTACTTCCACTCTTCGTCACGTACGGTGGGGAATGGCAACGAAGATTCGACTTCCTTGGCCTCAGCAATGAGACTGGAAAACTGATTTTGCCATGAAACGGCTAGTTCAGACTCGGGCAAGCTCATGCAGTTTGTGTTTCCTGAATGACCCAATCATACCCTTTTTCTTCTAGTTCCAGCGCTAGTGTTTTATCACCGGAACGAATGATTCTTCCATCGTACAACACGTGTACAAAGTCAGGCACGATATAATCCAATAAACGCTGATAGTGAGTAATCACGAGGAAAGCATTATCGCTATTTCTCAACTGATTGACTCCATCTGCAACAGCACGCAGCGCATCAATGTCAAGACCACTGTCAGTTTCATCTAAGATTGCTAATTTGGGATTGAGCATTGCAAGCTGAAAAATTTCATTTCGCTTCTTCTCCCCTCCTGAAAAACCCTGATTGACAGCTCTTTTCATCAACTCTGGCTTCAGCCCAACCATTTCGGCTTTCTCCCGCATCATTTTAAGAAATGCTGCTGCCTCTACTGGAGCTTCACCGCGGTATTTACGTTGTTCGTTAATTGCGGTTTTTAAGAAATTGGTATTAGAAACACCCGGAATTTCAACCGGATATTGGAACGCCAAGAAAATTCCTTCTGCAGCACGTTCTTCAGGTTCCAATTCCAACATTTCTTTGCCATTGAAGATGATTTCACCTTCAGTAACCTCATACCCTTCTTTTCCTGCAACTACAGAAGAAAGCGTGCTTTTTCCTGATCCATTAGGGCCCATAATGGCATGAACCTCACCTGGATTGATTTGTAAATTTATACCCTTCAGGATTTCTTTTTCCTCAATTCGGGCTTTAAGTCCGTTGATTGTCAACATGTTATTAAATTCAAATTCGTTTATCCCACACTTCCTTCTAGGGAGATTGCTAAAAGCTTACGTGCTTCTACGGCAAACTCCATGGGGAGCATGTCTAATACTTCCTTCGCGTACCCATTCACAATTAATGCTACCGCTGCTTCTTCGGGAATTCCTCTTTGTCCACAATAAAACAGGATATCTTCTCCGATTTTTGAGGTGGTAGCTTCATGCTCAATGATGGCTCCAGGATGGTTAATTTCAAAATAAGGGAAGGTGTGCGCCCCGCAACGATCTCCCATCAACAAGGAATCACACTGGCTGAAATTTCTAGCACCTTCTGCTGACTTCAGCACTTTCACAAGTCCTCGGTAAGAATTTTGGCTCAATCCTGCTGAAATACCTTTAGAAACGATTCTGCTCTTGGTATGCTTTCCAAGGTGAATCATCTTAGTTCCGGTATCGGCTTGCTGATGGTGATTGGTTAACGCAACAGAGTAAAACTCGCCGATTGAATAGTCTCCTTTAAGGATAACACTCGGATATTTCCAAGTGATGGATGAGCCAGTTTCAACTTGTGTCCAAGAGATTTTAGCATATTCTCCTTGACAAATGCCTCTTTTGGTTACGAAGTTGTAAATACCGCCGTTTCCGTCTTTATCTCCGGGATACCAGTTTTGAACAGTCGAATATTTAATTTCCGCACCTTTCATGGCTACCAATTCTACAACTGCTGCATGTAGCTGATTTTCGTCACGCTTTGGTGCTGTGCAACCCTCCAAATAGCTTACATAACTGCCTTCGTCGGCAATGATTAAAGTCCTTTCAAACTGACCGGTGTTGGCGGCATTGATTCTGAAGTAGGTAGATAACTCCATCGGGCAACGAACACCCTTTGGAATGTAAACAAAAGAACCATCAGAGAAAACAGCAGAATTTAGGGCTGAATAGTAGTTATCAGTCATTGGAACAACACTGCCCAAATACTGTCGAACTAGTTCAGGATGCTCTTGCAGCGCATCGCTCATAGAGCAAAATATGACTCCGGCTTCTTTTAGTTTTTCCTTGAAGGTCGTCACTACAGATACACTGTCGAGTACCGCATCAACCGCAATGCCGGCAAGCGCCATTTGCTCTTCTAGGGGTATGCCTAGTTTGTCGTAAGTACTTTTTATCTCAGGATCTAATTCATCCAAACTATTCAAAGTCTGCTTTTTAGGTGCAGCATAGTAACTGATGTCCTGAAAATCAATGTTTGGAAACTCGACATTTTGCCACTGGGGCTGCTCCATTTTTTGCCAATGTGAGAAGGCTTTTAATCGCCATTCCAGCATAAACTCCGGTTCGTTTTTCTTCGCAGAAATAAACCGGATGGTATCTTCGGTTAATCCTTTTGGTGCGATTTCCTGCTCAATGTCACTAACGAAGCCGTATTTATACTCCGAGCCGGTGACAGTGTCGAGGATTTCTTGGTCTTTCGACATTGTGTTTATTTGGATTGAATATAATTAGGGAACAAAGGTACATTTAAAAAGTTTAGTCGAAAGGAGAATCCTACGCTACTCAATCCTTTAATAAAGGCAGATAAAGGGTTATTTTAGTCCCTTTTTCTACTTTAGACTGGATGGTCAATTTACCATCCATCAATTGGATAAACTCTTTTGAAATTTTCAAACCCAATCCTGTACCACTCTCATTGCTAGTGCCTTTTTTCGTCACCAATGTTTCAGGGTCAAATATTAGGTGGATTAGTTCAGTTGGCATTCCAACTCCGGAATCCTGAATTTTTATTCTCACTCCGTCGTGCTTTTCTACCGCACTTACAACCAAAGATTGTCCTTGATGAGAAAATTTCACGGCATTGGTCAGAATATTCAAGAGCACAGAGGTCAATAAAACTGAATCAGCGAAAACCAATATCCTTGGGTCGAATTTGCGCTTAAGTTTGATGTTTTTAGACTCCAAGGCATATTGAATGTATCCTACCACTTCATCCAATTTGTCTGAGAACAGTAAAGGCCTTTTTTGGATATCGATTTGACCTTGCTTAAGTTTTGCCCAGTTAAGCATATTATCTACCAACAGGTGTGTGTTGGATGATATGGTCTTCATATAGCCGATGTACTTCAATCTTGAAGTTTCATCCAGTTCCTTATAACTGTTCAGCAAAATGTCACTAAACCCATAGAGGCTGCTGAACTGACCTTTTAAGTCATGTCCCAGAGCTCGATAAACTTTTTCTTTTGTCAAGCAAAGCTCTGAAATCTGATTCATCCGATTGATTTCATCATTCAATGGAATCATCACCCCACTGAAGGTGGATTCTTTAGCGCTTTTTTTCAACCTTAAGCTAAACCAATTCCATTGTCCATCCTGTAACAACCTGATGGGGACATTTAATTGAAAAGGCCTTTTGAGTTCTTCAAATTTTTCAAGTAGCACAGTCCAGTCATCAGGGTGGATTCTTTCCTCATTACCATCAGGCTTGGATTGACTTTCTTGGCCACTCCAATAAATCAGTTCCTTGGTATCTGGCTCAAATTGCCAGAATCGAATATCATGCTCTTTTAGTAGTTGTTTACTCAAATTTTCAGTTTTTCAATCAGAGCTTGATAGTAATTTTTAGAAACTTCCAGGGGCACACGGGTATGTTTTTGATACACCAAGCCAGACATATTCCGATATTCTGTTACTTTTTCAACAGTCTTTAGGTTGACAATGGTACTTCTATGAATTCGCATAAAGTACTGCTCTGGAAGCTTAGCCTCCCAATTTTTGATAGTTTCATAAATGGTGGACACCCTACCGTCTATCAAGGTTACTTTGGTATAATTTCCGGAAGCCTCAATATGGCTAATTTCTGAAACATCGATAACAACCAACTTACTCATGATATTGACAGTCAAAGTCATACCCATATCAAACCGGTCTATCTTCTTGGGCTCATGGTCAATAGGAATATTAAGCTTTTCAATAGCTTGCTTCAACCTTGGCAGGTTGTAGGGCTTAACTATATAATCAGTAGCATTTATTTCAAATGCCTTGGCAGCAAATTCGGGGTTGCCAGTAATAAAAATTAGCTTAATGTCATTGTTAATGAAATGAATAAGCTCCATGGCATTCACACCATTCAAATCGATATCTAAAAAAACAACATCCGGCTGAACGGATTCTAGTTGGTTAGCAGCATCGTTTAAATTATCGGCTTCACCTACAACAGTAAGGTACTCAAATTTAGATAAATACTCACGAAGCAGTACCCTAGAAAACTCTATATCTTCTACAATTAAGGCTCGTATCTTCTTCATAGCTAAGTGTTTATGTGATGGAGACTACTACCATCGAACTAACTCGATAACAGGAGGCAGGCTTTTTGCTGAGTTTTATTCTTTTTAACAAAATGTTAAAATTTATTTCTTTCTTCTCTCGAATCGTGAAAATAAAACAAAGAGAGGCTCTTGGGTATCTTTGCTTCGATAAAATGATAAAAATTCTGTGAGAATAGCCAGAGTTGTTTTTTTAACCCTTTGCTTTTTTGCGGCTTCCTACTGGATTACTGTTGCTTGGTTGAAGGCACCACCGAAGAGTGAATTTATTGAGCTAAGCCGTCATGACAGATTACAGCAGTCTGAGTCTATCGAGTTTAAGCCAACTTACAACAAAGAAGAACAGCTTTTGAGAAAGAAATTATTGGATTTCTTTCAAAGCTTGAGACAACGTTATGGATTCAATGGCAATGTTTTAATTGGCAAAAACACCAAGGTGCTTTTTGAAGTTTGCCTTGGAAACAATGGACAATCAAATCGAACTCCTTTGGATACCGGTAGTATTTTTCAAATTGCTTCTCTTTCTAAACAGTTTACCGCTATTGCGGTCTTGCAATTAGTAGAACAAGGCAAAGTTGATTTAGAAAGCGCATTAAGTAAATATTTTCCTGAATTCCCCTATAAAGAGGTCACGGTAGAAATGCTCCTTACTCACCGTTCCGGGTTGCCCAACTACATGTATTTCTGCGATGAAGTATGTGACCGAAAAAAGCCAATTTGTAATAGGGATGTGCTGAAACTTATTTGCCAACATCAACCGCCACCTTATCTACCCGCCGGGAAACGTTTCGATTATTCAAATACTGGTTATGCTTTACTTGCTTCTCTTGTTGAGAAACAATCTGGCTTGAGTTTTCCTGAATATGCTCGTAAACACCTATTTGATCCTCTAAACATGAACTCATCGATTGTTTATGACAAATGTGTTAAACCTAACATAGATAAAAAAACAAGGGGCTTTGACCCTAACGGCCAACCTGCAGAAGACACCTATCTCGATGGTGTCACCGGGGATAAAGGCATCTTTACCACCACAAGAGATTTATTTCGATGGAGTGTTGGTTTAGACCAAAATATAATTTTATCCGAAACCTTTTTACAGGACGCATGGTCTTCGAAAAATCCCGAACTAAAGGATGAAGAAAATTATGGTTATGGTTTCAGAATCAGAAACTTGACTGAAGGTAAAAAGGTGGTTTATCATGCGGGGTGGTGGCATGGTTATCATGCTTTATTCATGAAACTGCTTCACAACAATGTCACCATCATCATCTTAACCAATCGTGTAAACTGGAGTATTAAGCATGTGGATGAACTACAAGCCCTTTTAAATCAGCACTATCCCGGTAAAGTTTGAAGTATCCGGGCTGCGATGCTACATTTCATACAGTTTCCCGGATGGCATTGATACCGGTAATGCTGGATAACCCCTTGACTTTTCAATGCATTATCAATGTTGAAGCCTGCATCTTTAAATATTCTTGTGTAACGATTATCTTCTGATGGCAATCGTTCCCAAAGTACTCCATTGGCGTAGGCTGCCCCTTCAACATAGTGGGCTCGATCAAGATAAAATGAATGAAATGGAACAACGGCATTGACCAATATGGTTCTTCCTAAGGTTGTACGTTCCCAATCTAAGCCTGTTGGGTTCACAGTGGCCTGTCGTTTGTCCAATGCTTCAGCCTTTTGCAAAAGCAGTTGAGAAATGCTGGAATTCTTACTTAAGACCAATGCCAAAAACTGCAATCTTTTCTCCGGATGCTGGGCCGGTCGAATTTTCCCCGTTTTCCAGGAATCAACCTTCAATGGTTGTAGTCTAAGCAAGCATTTCCAATACTCAAACTCTTGATTTTGAGACGCTATTTCATCTTTAGTTAAAGTGTTCAACAAACCTGAGATTCCTCTAAGGATGACCAACCATTCATGCTCCTTGAGCTGCTTTCGAGCCAAGGATTTCCACGGCATTTGAAAAAACAATTCCTCCATAGCAACTGAATTGTAAGGCTGCCCAATAGTTTTAAAGAATATCC
>JAIXUI010000152.1 GCA_027484125.1 Bacteroidota bacterium
AACCCATCAATTTGCTCAACTTTGGGCGCAACCCATTCAATCACAGCCCATTGCTGATGTAAATCAATTATTGTCAATAGCCTCGTTTATTGAAATCGAAGGTTTTCGCTTGAGTAACATCAAAGCAGAATTATCATGGCACTACTTACTCTATTTTTTCTTGATTGAAGCATGTAGGGATTTCATTGAGGCACATGGTAAAAAAACTCTTCAGCTTACACCTGACCTCTCCATGGCGCTAAGGGTTGTTAAAACTTATGGGATTGTCCCCGTCAGTTTTTATTCAAATCTTGGAAAAAACAAGAAATCAGTTGATTACGAAAAGCTACGATCAGAGCTTGCCAATTATTTATCTACTGTAAAACAGTCAGACTCATGGCTTGAATCTACCGTGTTAGCAACCGTAAGGTCAATCTTAAACCACCATTTAGGAGAGCCTCCTAACAAGTTTTTGTTCGGTAGAAACGCCATCAATCCTCTTGAATTTCTTCGATCTATTTTAGGATTCCAGCTTGAAAGGTATGCGCTTGTTTCGTCTGATTTGTCTAGACCTCAATGGAAAAAAACACCATTTAATGAGGTATTAGATAATTTAGAATACAATCTTCCACTCGATTTTTACATCGCAACACTCAGCAATGCTATTCAAACAGGTTATCCTGCCCTTCTTCAAGCCAATGTGCATGATGCTGGCTTCGATTCGGAATATAGGGTTGCTGTGGTGCCTTCCTTCGGACTGAGCCAAGGCTCTCTTGAACAGGCGAAACGACAATATTACAGAGATTATTGGACTACCTTTCCAGATCAACCTTTGTTATTGTCAGGTTATAAAATCCACCAATCACAAACCTGGTTTCTTGTTAGGTTCAATGGACAAGTAATAACTCAAACCAAGCAAGTTCAAGAGCCGGGCAACTATGTCATGAATCAAGATTTTGTCAAAATCAACTCTTGGAACTATCTCGTAGCCAAGGATGCTTTAAGAGACCTTGAAGAAGATGTCAAATAATAAAAAACGGCTTACTAACTTCGTTCCTAATAATTATCGACTCCCAATGCGGAAACTAATCATTGTATTCTCTTTGATCTTTTTAGGGTCAGCACTCTCCGTTCAAAGCCAAAGCCGGCTAACTGAAAAAGAAAAAAAGAAACTGGAAAAAGAAGCACTCCGTAGGTTCAGAAAAATGGAACCTGAACAGGTGAAAGCCATGTACGAAAAACTTCAAAAAACGGAAAAGAAGCTTCAAACGTCTGACTCACTCGCCATGGTTTTGGCTTCTGAAAACTCTCAGTTGAGAACAGATTTTGACAACGCTCAAAATCAACACAAAGCTTACACTGATAGTATGAACACAGCATTTACAGCTGTTCAAGACAGTTTGAATATTCTATCAGCCATCTACGATCAAACCGCCATCAAGTTGGTAGAAGCAGAAGATCGTCTGTTACGTCCGGCTAAGTTTAAGAATAAACCCAAGTACAGGCCAGGCGTTAGTAGCCGTCCGGGTATGAGAACGGCACCGCTAATGATGGCGAAGGCAGGAGAAAATACCAAAGCTCCAACTGGCATTTACTTCAGGGTTCAGATTGGCGCCTATAAAAACTTCAAGGTTCAGGGGAATTTAAGTGGTGGACCGTTTGGAACTGAAACAGAAGGTGATGTTTACAAGTATGTTTTTGGCTACTATAGCACCTTGGAAGAAGCAGAAACCGTAAAATCTGATTTTGTTAAAATGGGGATCAAAGACGCTTGGGTCGTAGGATTCGATAATGGTAAACGAATTAGCAAAGAAGAAGCGGCTCAACGAATTTCAGGTCAATAAATCTCAACAGCGAGCCGCCTTCGGGCGGCTTTTTCATGTATAATTGAAACTGATGCATACAATAACACTTGGAGGAGGTTGCTTTTGGTGTCTTGAAGCAGTCTATCTTGAAATGAATGGGGTAATTTCCGTTGAAAGTGGCTACATGGGTGGTCATATTGAACATCCTACTTATGAACAAGTCTGCCATGGATCTACTGGTCATGCTGAGGTTGTTCGTCTTCAATATGACTCTGAAAAGGTTAGTCTTCAGGATATTTTGGCTGTATTTTTCAAAATTCATGATCCTACCTCATTAAATCGACAAGGTGCAGACGTTGGAACGCAGTATCGTTCAGTCATTTTTACTTATCAAGAAGCTGATTTTACGGCGTGTGAGAAGCTAATCAATGAACTGAATGAATCAGACGCATTTGCGAAACCAATAGTTACGGAAGTTCAAAGAGCTGGAATCTTTTATCCGGCTGAAGACTACCATCAAAACTATTTCGCCAACCATCCTGAGCAAGCATATTGCAGATTTGTGGTTCAGCCCAAAGTCGAAAAGTTTCGCAAGGTTTTTAGCAAGTATCAGCACTCCTAAATGTTACATAATTTATATTATGTTAAGTTATAGAAACGGCTGGCAAGCACTTCACTACTCCCGTACTTGGGATGTGGTTATTGTAGGTGCTGGCATTACCGGCTTACACGCTGCTGTTTTTCTCAAACAATCACATCCTCACCTTCAGCTGTTAGTGCTGGATCAACATTTCTGGGGCGCTTCTGCAACCACCCAAAATGCAGGATTTCTTTGCTTAGGTAGTCCAGGTGAATTGCTCAATGACCTACGTCATCATGGCGAACACGTAGTGCTTAAAAATTTAAGCCTTCGTTGGCGCGGAGCGAAACGACTATTAAAGGGTTTAGGTGCTAAGAAAAGTGGTTATAAGCAAACCGGTGGCTTCGAAGGCTTTACCGCCTATCAACTTAACCACTATGAAGATATCTTGAAAAATGTAGCTCAACTTAACATAATTATGAAGCGCATCACGGGAATGGAAGATTTTTATTCGCCTACAGAACCTAAAAAACTTCCATTACCTGCTAATCATCAATTCAATGCGGCATTTTACATCAAGTTTGAGGGTCAACTTAATCCTGCCTTGCTGTGGGAGAATCTTAAGCTTAAAGCGCTCAATTTAGGGGTTGTATTTCAAAATGGTGCTCGTGTTAACGCTGTTGAGGCAACTTCAATCGGTTATCAGTTGCACAACAACGGCCCTACCCCATCGATAAAAACGAAGAAAGTGCTCCTGGCTACCAATGCGGAAACTGATTCACTCACGGGTGGCTCTGCAATCTTACCTGGTAGAGGGCAAATTATTTTGACGAAGCCCATTAGTGGATTTCCTCTCAAATCAAACTTTCATGCGGAAGATGGATACCTCTACTTTCGCAATGTTGGAGAACGTTTGTTATTAGGTGGCGGAAGACATTGGGATTTTGAAGGAGAAAACACTGCAACTATAGCCACCAACGAGCGTATAATTCAAAGATTAAAGGCTTATGCTGAGGATTTTATTGTTGGAGCGCCAGTTGAAATTGACCATCAATGGAGTGGTATCATGGGTTTTACTACTGACAAGCAGCCCATAATTAAAGAACATCAACCAGGTTGGTTTGTAGTAGCTGGTTTAAACGGCATGGGCATGGCTATGGGAGCAGAATTGGGACGAATGGCTGCTGATCGATTATATGAGAAGAAAAAATCTTAGGCTGCACTAAAGCATGTTTTCCAAGTACAAATAACTGTATCGGATGCCCCAGATGATAGCAAATAAAAGAATTAGCCCCATCATGATGTAAGATATCCGCTTGATTTGATTGGTTCCTTCTTCTGCTTCCTGATAGTCAGCAAGGGCTACCATTCTGTCATTTTCAATCATTTGATGCAAAGGCTTGAGCATCTTTCTGAATTCGCCATTTCCTTCAGATAGCATAAGATCATGTGCCTCTTTTTTTAAACCTGATTTTGAAAGTTCAAGCATGCTTCTTTCGAGCGCTATATAGTTTTTTCTGTGGTTTAAATAATCATCTAATCGGCGGTGCTCTGCGCCTATGTCATAATACTGCTGGTAGTAACCAGTCAGTGAGTCAATCAGCTGAACTTCCTTCCGCATTTCTAATTCAATGCGATTCAGCTCTAGTTGGGAATTATTGATAAAGTGTTCTTCAATCAACAACTGATTTTCATACCAGCTTTCTGTAATCTGCCCGAGTAACATGGCTGGCAAGAGACTTTCTTCATAAAGCTTGGTATAAGCCTTGTCAACCTGATTAATTCCTAAAAGGTTGACAAGGCCTGTGATGACAAAAAGCCCGAAAATACAAGCAATCAAGTAGAGTTGAATCCTACGATAACGTCTGAACCGAATGGGATCCAGTAGCATAAAGAGATTGGATTAAAGGCCTTCGCTAACCAACCATCTTTCTGCGTCGAGAGCGGCCATACAGCCTGTTCCTGCAGCAGTTACTGCTTGCCTGTAAACCTTGTCTTGGGCATCTCCACAAGCAAAAACACCAGGTATATTGGTCTTGGTAGTTCCTGGAATAGTTTGGATATATCCAGTCTCATCTAAATTTAAAATACCTTGAAAGATGTCTGTATTGGGTTTGTGTCCGATTGCGACAAAGAAACCGGTAACTTGAATTTCGGAGGTTTCGCCGGTAACGGTATTCTTCAATCTTACTCCCTCTACTGCATGTTCACCCAAGATTTCATCAGTTTCCTGATTCCAAAGCACTTCGATGTTGGGAGTATTCATTACCCGGTCTTGCATGGCTTTGGAAGCCCTTAGTTGGTCTCTTCGAACAATCATGTAAACCTTCTTACAGATTTTGGCGAGGTAGGTGGCTTCTTCAGCAGCAGTATCTCCCCCACCGACAATAGCGACCTCTTGATTGCGATAGAAAAAACCATCGCATACTGCACAGGCAGATACTCCACTTCCATTAAGTTTCTGTTCCGAAGGTATTCCAAGCCATTTTGCTGACGCACCAGTTGCGATGATGACGGAATCTGAAGTATATAGTTGGTCTCCATCCACCCAAAGTTTGAAAGGACGAACCGAAAAATCTACTTGAGTGACTAGTCCAAAACGGATATCAGCACCCATTCGGCTAGCTTGTTTCTTAAAATCTTCCATCATAGAAGGCCCCATTACACCATCCGGATATCCCGGATAATTTTCTACATCGTTGGTAATGGTAAGCTGACCTCCCGGTTGCATGCCTTCAAAAAGGATGGGGTTTAAACCAGCTCGGGAAGCATAAATAGCTGCTGAATAACCAGCAGGGCCGCTTCCGATAATGAAATTTTTATGGTGAGAAATGATGGCTGTATCCATGGGCGCAAATATCGCATTTACAAGCTAGGAACAATCAAACTGTAATAAAGCGTTCCGTAACCCGAAAATCCTCCTACTACCGCGCCTTTGGTTGCTTTTAGGTTAGATTGTATGTAAACCGGTGTTCTGAAGGGGCCGCCACCACCAGCGTCTGCCGACTCCGTGGTTCGCCATAAATCGTAGGTAGCACGATCTATCGAGGCCCATTTTACAAAAACCGTGTCGCCTCGTCTGAAAAAACCATTTTCTTCTCTAGGCGGATTTTCCAATCCGAATCTTCTAGGTTCTTTTCCTCTTCTAATTGGGAAAATAACAGTTCCGCCATTGATGAGCGCATCTTCATAAAGTGAACGAAAATCTGAACTCCAAAATGCTTCTGAGTTTCGTTTACTGAAGAGTCTTACCAAATTTCCCGGCGTAATGGGGTCAACATAACGGTACATCAACCGCACCAACTGTCTGTTCAATGTATCGTTTTCAGGGTTGAGTTTGGGTTCCCACCATATACTATCGAGTGGCAAACTGTCCGGAATGGTGGTGCTACCTGATACTTCAAATTCAGGTGTAGAAATTTTAATACTGTATTGGCCTTTAAACTTTCCTTTGAGGGTTTTACTCTTGTAGTTAAAGAATGTATAGTGATTCAGTACAAACCGATCAGGAGTTAATGCTTCAAGTGTATCTGTAATGGTTCCATCACTAGCGATAATCGTGGCATTAGAAACGGTACTGTTGATTAATGACTGAAGAGAACCTCCGTCAAATGGGGCAAAATAATCTGAGTTTCTAGTTAAAGAAACAACTAAAAAACTATCCGGTTCAATTTGAGCATGTACAACCAAAGAGGGTGTTGCCTTCGGCAAATCAACGGTGATGTCTTTTTCACAAGAGGTAACAAAGAAAAAGGCGGCTATCCAAAAGAATACTGGCTTCATAAGATTAGAATTTAAAATTCCAGGTTACCGAAGGCACAATAGGGAAAAGTGAAACTTGTTTAGCTTGAAGTCTTAAGTCGTTGGTTGCGGGTGACCCTGCTGTTTCGAAATAAACGAAATAAGGGTTTAACCTAGAGTAAACGTTGTACAAGGCGAAGGTCCAGGAGCTTTTAAACTTCTTTTTTGAGTCAGGGTTGGGCACATAAGTGGCGGCTAAATCCATGCGGTGATAGGGCGCTAAACGAAAAGCATTCCTATCGGCATATAAATCTACAATTTGACCTTCAATGAAAGCGCGACCTGTTGGTAAGGTAAAGGCCAAACCGGTTCCATATACAAAGGTTCCGGCAAACGACCACTTCTTACTTAATTCATAAGCAGCCACCACCGATAAATCATGTCTTCTATCGAATCGATAGGGGAAAACTTTTCCGCCCATGATATCTGGAAATTGGCGCATTGCCCAGGAGAGGGTATAACCAATCCAGCCGGTAAACTTACCAGTGCGCTTTTTTAGGAAAAACTCTGCCCCGTAAGCCCATCCTCTACCAAATACAAAATCCATTTCAGCCGGACGATTAAGTTGTGGTGTATAATTATCCCTGAAATCAATTTGATTCTGTAAGTCTTTGTAGTAAACTTCTACAGAGGCTTCATAGGTGTTTTCTTTGAAATTTCTGAAATAACCTAAAGCGTATTGAATGGCAATTTGCGGCTTGACTCTCAGGGTACTTGGCACCCATACATCAGTAGGTAAGGAGTTGCCGGAGTTAGAAGCCAAGTGAATATACTGCATATTCCTAGTCACAGAGGCTTTAATGGAAGAGGCTGAATTTAACTGGTAGCGCAACGTGAATCGAGGTTCAAGTCCCCAGTAATTCGTTACAGGCTCGTTTGTTCCGAACTTTTTGATGGTATCAAACTCATTTCTTGCATTCACCTGTAGTTGGGTATAAGGGCCAACTTGAGAAAAACCAGAGACTCGTAACCCGGAATTGAGTTGGATTTTATCGTTAACATCCCAAGTATGATTCACATAAGCGGCATACTCGTGCGCCCTTAATTTGTCGAGTGCCTGGGAGAAAGTGTTTTCACCAGTTCGCGCACTTGATGTGGAGGGGGTGAAAATATGGTAGGTGTGTTGAGCACCAAATTTGATTTGATGGCGGACTGAAGCGAAGTAGTCAAAGTCCACCTTGGTGCCAAAATTCTCTATTCCGGAATCAAAGTTGAACTCGAAAATGGTCTGTTTGATGTTACTGGAAAACTGATAATTGGAGTAGATAGCAGTAGCATTCATAAACAATTTGTTAGAAAACAGGTGGTTCCAACGTAGTGTTCCTGTTGCATTTCCCCATGGTATGTTGATATTAAATCCGTTTTCCTTATTCGCAAAATTGAACACATCTCTTCCAAAATATCCGGATAAGAACAAGCGATCTTTGTCAGAGAATTTATAATTCACCTTGGCATTAAGGTCATAGAAATAATACCCTGATCCTGAAAAATTGTTAGTAGAAGGAATGAATGGTGCGGTTAAAGCATCAATGTAGGTTCTCCTACCTGAAATGATGTAAGAACTTTTATCCTTTACAATCGGACCTTGTGCAGTTAGTCTGGATGCAATAAGCCCAACGCCACCTTCAAAGGTATGTTCTTTCATGTTCCCTTCTTTCATCGTGATATTGAGTACAGAAGAAGCTCTTCCTCCGTACTGAGCAGGCATACCTCCTTTAATCAAAGTAGTACCATTGATAGCATCTGCGTTAAAAACAGAGAAAAAGCCGAATAAATGCGAGGCGTTGTAAACGACCGCTTCATCTAAAAGAATCAGATTTTGATCAGGACCTCCTCCCCTCACGTAAAATCCGGTACTTCCTTCACCGCTGGTTTTAACACCAGGAAGAAGTTGGATAATTCTCAAAACATCCACTTCACCAAACAGCGCAGGCAAGGATTTAATTTGTTCAATATCGAGATCCACCCTACCCATGGCTGCATCTTTGGTGTTTTCATCGGCTTTTCTCGCCGAAACCGTGATTTCCTTTTGAGTGATAGCTCCCGGTTCCATCTCTAAGTTGAGGCGGTAATCTTTCGTAAGATCTACCCGAATGATTTGGGTTTTAAATCCTACATAACTTACCACGAGGAAATACTGCCCTGGATTTAAGCTGAGTGAATAGAAGCCATATTCATTGGCGCTAGCACCTTTATTTACCTCTTTTACAAAAACTGTGGCGCCAATCAGGCTTTCACCGGTTGCTTTTTCTTTGATGTATCCACTGATGGTTAGCTTTTTTTGTGCATATCCTGATGACGTCAGGGACAAAGAAATAACAAGCAGTAGGAATAGCTTACTGCCAAAAAAGTTAGAATTTGATTTCATTAAGTGCAATCAGTACTTTAGAACTTTGACTTGTCCGCTTTTATTGCCTATTTGATAAGCAACAAAGTAAACGCCTGCTTGAAGGGCAGACCAGTTGTAAACATTAGTAAATTCATTGATGCCTTTGTTGCAGCTCAAGGAGACTTGATAGAGTTGCTGGCCCTTACTTGAATACAAGGTTAATACAGCAATGCCGGCAGATTCAGCGTCTATTTGTATGGTTGATTGTGGCTGAAGCGGATTGGGAAGAATGGCTATGCTATTATCGTTGAGTGAAATTTTCTGAGAAGTATCTCCACCCAAAAGTGCAAATGCAAGTTTGAAATCGGGAATTCCATGTCCCATGAGAGAATCGGGGGTGTTGAAACGGTCGCTACTTCTGAGTACAGCCGAATAAACGTCTTTCCAGCTTGCTTGGGGAAATGCGCTCCAAAGTGAAGTCACTGCACCTGCGAAGATGGGACATGAAAACGAGGTTCCGTTAGCAAAAGTAACTTGTCCATCTAATCCAATAACCGCTGCACCACTTCCCTGAGCCATCACGCTCGGTTTGATTCGTCCATCAGCGGTATTTCCGGTGGAACTAAAGCTTACTCTTTGTCCAAGAAAATTCACAGCACCTACTGAGAAAATAGAGTCAGCATCGGCAGGGGCAATCACTTTTCTCCAAGCGCCACTGCCATTGTTTCCGGCTGAATTACATACCACTATTCCTCGTTGAGCCGCAATTTTTGCTGCTCTAGAGATGCGAATTGTTTTGCCATCTAAATCTTGAATGGTATGGTTCATGGACGGATTGTCGAATTCATAATAACCTAGAGAAGTGGAAAAAACATCCGCTCCAAGACTGTCTGCACGTTCAGCAGCAACAATCCAGTTATCTTCTTCAATCATGTATTCGGTTGGTGCGTTTTCAGTCCTAAAAAGCATGTAATCAGCTTCTGGGCCGGTTCCTTCAAATTCGCCCGGAATTGAGCCTGCAATACAACTAAAGGTAAGTGCACCATGACTATCAGCCCCATAAACATTGGAGGACATATCTACAAAGTCGTAGGTGTATTTAATTTTGTTTTGATTGAATAAGCTAGAGAACCCCCTGTTATTAGGCATGGCTGGAAATCCTGAATCGAAAATCGCCATCAACTTTCCTTGTCCTTTATATCCTCTTGCGTGCAAAAACTGCAGATTGAGCATTTTAACCTGATTCCAAGCAAACGCATAGTAACTACTATCAAATTGTTGAACACGTGGTTGAGTTTCGATCACAGCGTTAAACTTTTTAATAGTATGAGGATCGGTTCCTGCTTTTCTTGATGAAGGTGAAAATCCCGAAACAAAAGGCAAGTTTTGAACTGCTAACAGTACTTGAGAAGAGCTAGTGCGTATGGTGGCACCATTGAGCCATTTGCTCCAATGAATTACTTCTGCTCCTGTATTTCTTAACGCAACCAAATAAGCGGGATTTACAGGTAAATCATGAACATCAAGAGAGATTCCTTGCCTATTTCTCCTTTCAATTGAACGAGGAGACAAAAAAACTTCCGGATTGCTCAAACTAAAAGGTGAATTAGCCTTGTCAGTAAATTCAATCCAATAAGTGTTTTGTCCTAGCAAAGACAATGGAAAAGTGGCCATTAAGAACCACAAGCATAAGTATCTCATTCTTCTTCAGGATTAAAAGACGAAGCTATCCATCCTCCGGCAACCACATCATTTCCTTCATAAAAAACAGCGGATTGGCCTGGAGCAATGGCCTTTACATCGTCTGTAAAAAGAGCTTTTAACATTCCATTTTCTTGTGTTACCCAAGCAGGGCTACCTTGGTCTTTGTAGCGGATTTTTGCTTGAAGCACCATGGCTTCATCTAATGAAGCATATTTAACCATGTTCGGCTGACGAACCCACATCCCTTTTTTACTTAGGTCTTCTACTTCACCTAAAACCACAGTATTGGTTTCAGGGATAATTTCTGTTACAAACATGGGAGTACCTAAAGCCACTTCTAATCCTTTTCGTTGTCCAATGGTATAGAACGGGTATCCCCGGTGTTTTCCAAGAACTTTCCCTTGCTTATTGATAAACAATCCCCCATCAACACGTTCTTCTAATCCATCTACTCTTCTTTTTAAGAAAGACCGATAATCGTTGTCAGGAACGAAGCAAATCTCATAGCTCTCGCTTTTATTAGCCAATTCGTGGTATCCCCAGTCTTTGGCCATTTGCCGGATGGCGGATTTTTCATATCCGCCTATTGGGAAAAGGCTTCTCGATAGACTTTCTTGAGATAAGCCCCACAATACGTAACTCTGGTCTTTGTTATCGTCTAATCCACGAGAAATGATGTAACGCTCATTTTCCTTTCTTACTTGGGCATAATGTCCGGTTGCTATGAATTCACAATCTAACTGGTCAGCGCGTTTAATTAATGCTTCCCATTTGATGTGGGTATTGCAGAGCACACATGGGTTGGGTGTTCTACCTGCTAAATATTCGTCAACGAAGTTGTTAATGACAAAATCACCAAATTCCGGTCTAATGTCAAGAATCATGTGGGCGAATCCTTTTTCCACCGCAATCTGACGAGCATCATTGATGCTATCTAATGAGCAACAACCGGTTTCTTTTTTGGAGCTCCCTGAGCTAGCATAATCCCAGGTTTTCATGGTGATACCGATAACCTCATACCCTTCGTCATGAAGCATCATGGCAGCAACCGTGCTGTCGATACCTCCACTCATGGCCACCAGTACCCGACCTTTCTTGCTCATATTAAAAATTCTTATTGTTTAACGCAATCGTACTTATCAAGGTTTGCAAAGCTTCATATAAATTAGAGAAGCTTGCATCTGCTAATGGGTGTGTTAACTTTTCCTTATGAAGGTACCACGTGGACATATTTGCAGATTTGCCAAACTCTAAATCAGAAACAGAATCACCAATCATCAGGCTTGAATGAAGGTTTATTTCCGGAAACTGACGTTTAGCTTGTAGGGCCATTCCTATTCCCGGTTTACGATTAGGGTCCTGCTTTTCTTTCAAGGATGGACAGAAGTAAATGGCGTCAAAAATTTGAACCTCAGGATTTAACTCTTCAGAAAGTTTGAGATGAATTTGATGGAGATCTTCTTCCGTCATCAAATTTTTCCCAATTCCTTGCTGGTTGGTTACTACCAATATTCTTGCAAAATGGGGCTTTAGTTGAGTAAGGAGCAAACCACATTCACGATAGACTTTGAGTTGCTCCGGACTTCGAACATAATCACCAACAATTCTTTCGTTGAGAACGCCATCTCTGTCCAGAAAAAGTGCAGAATCAGAAGAGGGCTGGTATTTCATCCTGGGCACGGTTGTAATCTTCTGGAACTCCAATGTCGATGAAATAGCCCTCGCATTCAAATGCAAATACTGCAAGGTCATCTATAAATGGCTCCAAAAAATCTGTTTCAAAACTAAATGCGTCAGGCATATCAAAAGACTCAAAGAGGTTGGCATTAACCACATAAACGCCTCCGTTGATTAATCCAAAGGCGGTTTGACGTTTTTCTAAGAACTGTAGAAGGCGACCATCTTCATCAGTTTCAACTACTCCATACCTTGAAAAATTCGTCATCGCTTTAAGTGCTAAGGTGAGCTGAGCTTGTGCTGATAAATGGTTTTCCAAAAGTTCTACTGGATCAATATGAAAGAAAGTATCACCATTTAGAAGGAGTACATGGTCATCGGTTGCAAAATCTAAAGCTTGAGCCAGCGCCCCTCCTGTTCCTAGTGGTTGATTTTCTTCCGAATAAACGATTTCAAGGTTGTTGAAACGGTTTTGGTAGTATTGAATGATTTGCTCCTTTTCATACCCTACCGAT
>JAIXUI010000095.1 GCA_027484125.1 Bacteroidota bacterium
AAAATGCGTATCAGGGCAGGATACCACCTCTAGCTGATATCCTTCGTTCCAGGCTGCTAATTCTAGGTTTGCTAATGCTGCTCCAAAACCGAAATTAGACCCGCTGTTGCGAAAGTTTAAAAACGAAAATGATCTTTCTGCGTCTTCGTACAAATAAAGTGTTTTATCAATTTTTATCCACCACCAGTGCTGCATGTTACCCCCAGTAGGTGCTAAACAGGCTTTTTCTAACCAATTCCTAAATATGCGTTCTTCCGGAAAAGGAATGGTTGAAACATCTCCGCTCTTTTTGGCATGGTCTAAACAACTTTTCAAATCAACAAAAGAGCCTGGAGCTGAATAAGATTCATGCGTTATGTACCAAGTTGGATTTTGCGACCTGATGGTTCCTTCGGTATCGAAATAAAATCTTCCAGATGTAGTAATTTGATTTAACAGGATTTTTCGAGCTAAATCAGCACATAGGCCCGAACCCATCTGCACTTGCGCTCCTAATTGGGGCCATGATTTTATCGTTTTATTGATTTCCAACATGGAAGCTTTCATTCGGGTAGATAACTCTTCCCCTCCTACCAAAGGCAAAACATAAGGCACTTTCTCTTCTGTTGTCAGGCCTTTTAACTGTTGTACTGTAAGGTTGCCGGCAAGTCCATGGAAAATGGGTCGGTCTGGTTCTAGGTCAAACCGCTCAATGTCTATCATGCCCCTATCAGCCGTTTCCATAATAACCGGGATTTTTAGAGCACGCGCTCTTTCCCTGGTTAATACTTTTATATCAAGACTATCGCACTCTTCGATAACTAAATCGAGTCCGGATAAGAATTCATCTACGTTGTTTTCCGTAAGTCCTTCTTCCCAAATTTCTATTTGCAGAAAAGGATTCAATTCTGCTAGTGTTTGGTAAGCAATTCTAGTTTTCGACTCACCAAGCTGTAAAATACTCGCCCTAATCCGGTTGAGGTTTGTTAAGTCCAGTTTGTCAAAATCAGCTAGCCTTAGCTCTCCTCCACAACATTCCATAGCAAGTGCTGAGGCTATAGAATTTCCAACAGACAAGCCTATTATACCAATGTTTGCTGTAAGTAGTTTTGTTTGTTCGGATTCTGTAATTAAATGCTTGTTTCTACTTGTTCTGATTATAAAAAATTCCTTTTCCTCCGGTAACCAAATTGCGTTTTCATTCCACGGATAATAAATCCAGTATCCATAACCATCCTTTACCGCACTTTCCCAAAATTTTACTCGTTCTTGAAAACCGGAATCTTGACTTCTTAAGTGGGGTAATTCGATGCTAACTAACTCATAGATAAGTGATTCATGATGACTTTTCCTAGATTGGATACTACAGCCTTTGCTTGCAAGCCAAGACGTAAAAGATTGGAAATCTTTGGGCTTGACAACAACATGGCACTTCTTAGTGAGGCGGTTGTTCCAAATATCTATTAACATGCTGTTCTGAAAGCGCTATATCTACGAACAAAATGATGAAAATATGATGAAATATTCAACGAATGGATAGAAAAATAATTTAAGTCTTTGGTTAATTTCGGGTCATGTCCGAAAAGATCGCTGTCCTTTACGTAGATGATGAAATCAACAACTTAAATTCCTTCAAAGCAGTCTTTAGAAGAGATTTTAACGTTTACACTGCTATTAGTGGAGAAGAAGGACAAAAGTTATTGAGAGAGAATAAGATTCAGGTGATAATTACTGATCAACGCATGCCGGAAATGACGGGTGTTGAGTTCCTTGAATCTATTATTCCGGAGTTTCCAGAACCTATGCGAATCTTGTTAACGGGTTACACTGATATCCAAGCGGTAATTGATGCAATAAACAAAGGTCAGATTTACTATTACCTCAATAAGCCTTGGGATGAACAGCAACTCTCTGTAGTCATCAAAAATGCGCATGAGATTTATAGACTTAGAAGTGAAAACCAACGTCTGTTGGACGAATTGGAAAGAACGAATCGTCAGTTAGAGTTTCTAATTCGGCAAAAGCTGTTGAGTTGAGGAGCTCAGGAGTACTTTCTTGTCTAAACCGAAAAAGAGGTGCCGCAACCGCACTTCTCTTTAGCATTAGGGTTTTCGAAGACGAACCCTCGGTTATTTAGTCCTTGTTCGTAACTAAGATTCAATCCATTAAGATATAATGCTTGGGCTTTGTTGACGACTAGACGATAGCCTTCGCCTTCAAACAGATAATCAAGTTCCTCATGAGGATTATCCAGGTCTAGGATATAGGTAAGTCCACTACATCCCCCCCCCTTTACTCCTACTCTGATGGCGGAGTATCCTGAAGGGTTGTCTTCTTTCAGAATTCTGGCTATTTCCTTTTCAGCCCCATCACTTAGGTTCAACAGTTTTTCGGTCGTAACTTCCATATCTATTCACAAAGTTAACAACAGCACGTGTAGATGGTTTGTATTTTCGTCTCGTGGAGACCTACTTAACCATTGTTTTGCTATTAGTCGTTGTGGCTATCGCTGTTTTAACTTCATACTGGACCAATAAAACTTTGAGAGAATCTTGGGATTCAATCATTCAGAAAGATTTGGCTATCAAAAGATTAGGACTTAAATCCGAAACTATTACTCAAACACTTCCTATTCGGCTTCAAGCCTATGAACGGCTGGTACTTCTTTTAGAAAGAAGTAAGCCTGGTCACCTGCTCAACCGCCTTTCGGAGTCTGGAATGCCGGCAAGTGTACTTCATCATGCTATTGTAACTTCTTTGAGAGCAGAATTAGAGCACAATCTGTCTCAGCAAATTTACGTTGGCCCTCAAGCTTGGGAAGCCTTGATAGAATCTCACCAAGGCATGTTGAACTTGGCAAATGCCTGTTTCCAAAATTGCAATGAAAACAGTAGTGGAATAGACCTGGCACGTTTGATTTTTCAGAACGAAGCGCAAACCGAGGTGTTAAACCAAAAGGCCATCCGATTGCTAAAAGCAGAAGCACTTCAACTCATTAACTGATGAAACGGGTTTTATCTTCGTTCCTTCTGTTCAGCATTTTGGTTGGATGCCGAAGTCAGCAATTTGCACCAATTCGATACAGCAACAGCATCTTGAATCCTGTTTATGATTCTACAAAAAGTGAATCATCTACTTTAAATAGCTGGCTTCAGCCTTATAGAGCACAGCTCTCAGCAGCTCTTGATAGTCAACTTTTTATCTCTTGTAGAACAGCAGGCAAAAAACAGCCACAATCTGCCATCGGAAACCATCTTACAGAAGTTATGAAGGAATATGCAACTTCTGAATTGAATGCCACTGTTGATGCAGCCATGCTTAACTATGGTGGAATAAGAGCTGCTCTTCCCCGAGGTTCTGTAAAAATCCGACACATCTTCGAGATTATGCCTTTCGATAATGCACTTTGCGTGGTTGAAATGGATTCTATGCAAATGTTGACTTTTGCACAATATTGGATGAGCTCCAAAGGGCATCCTATCTATGGATTCACAGTTTCGCAGGATTTCCAAAACCGGCCTTACGTGGTTTGGAAAAATCCTTTGACTCGTTACCCGGTTAAAATGGTTGTTACCGATTATGTGGCTAATGGAGGAGACAATGCTTCCTTTTTCAAAACTATTACCACGCGCAAGTGCTTGAAAACTCCACTTCGTGACGCACTTATTCAATATTATAGAAGTCATTATCAACCTACCGACACCCTTTGTCTTCCCCAAGATTAACCGATATGAACAGAAGATCTTTTATCAAAAGTAGTTTAATGGCAAGCGCCGGAGTCGCACTTGGTTCCGTAACTTCATGGGGAAGAAGTTTTGAAGAAAAACGATTGACCATTCTTCACACAAACGACACGCACAGCAGATTAGACCCATTTCCATCAGGCAATGATTTAGCAGGAAAGGGAGGAATTTTAGCTCGTCAGGCATTGATTGAATCTGTAAGAAAAGAGCCTCAGGATGTGTTGCTGCTCGATAGTGGCGACATTTTTCAAGGAACGCCGTATTTCAACTTTTTCAAAGGCGAGCCAGAGCTCATTGCCATGACAAAGTTGGGGTATCAAGCAGCCACTATTGGCAATCATGATTTCGATGGTGGCTCAGAGAACTTACTTACGCAATGGCAAAAACACGCATCGTTTCCGTTACTGAATGCGAACTATGATTTTGGAAAGAATCCATTAGCCAACATCGTTCAACCTTATACCGTTCTCAAAACTTCTCGTAGTAGACTCAAAATAGGGATTTTTGGTGTTGGAATTGAACTTAATGGACTTGTTCCAGACCCACTTTGGGCTGGAATAACTTATCGAGATCCTGTAGCAATTGCCAATAACATCAGTCGAAAACTGCTCCAGGAAGAACGCTGTGATTTCGTTATTTGCCTTTCTCACTTAGGCTATAAGTACGATTCCGGCAAAATTTGCGACACCAAGCTGGCAGAACAAACATCTGGCATCGACCTCATTTTAGGCGGACACACCCACACTTTCATGAAAGCACCAGACAAAATCAAGAATAAATCTGGCCACTATACCTTGGTTAACCAAGCTGGTTGGGGAGGATTGGCCATAGGTCGATTGGATTTTTCATTTCTTCCTTTTCAAGAAGTTTCTCTAAGAAATGGAGAAACGCTCGACATAAAATCCTGATAAAATAACACTCCACTTCTAACTTCGCTAAATGGAAATCATCAACAGAAACGAGCGCAGAACGAACAGAAATACCACTCAGGTTGCAGGCCTTGAAACTGCGCGCGTTCCGCCTCAGGCCGTTGATGTAGAAGAAGCAGTTTTAGGTGGAATCTTGCTCGAACGGGAAGCCATTCATCAAGTTGGTGACTTGCTTCGCTCCGATATGTTTTATGCGCCTCAACACCAATTGATCTACGAGGCGATTCAAAAATTGTACGAAGGCAATCATCCCATTGATGCACTTACCGTAACCACAGAACTGCGGAAAATGAATCAATTGGAAAATGCCGGTGGCGCATTCAAGGTGGCTACCCTCACCAACTCAGTGGGAAATGCAACCAACATAGAATTTCACGCCAGAATAATTGCAGAGAAATTCATCAGAAGAGAACTTATTCGTATCGCAGCGGAAACCAATCAAAATGCCTTTGATGAGGGCCTTGATGTTTTTGACTTGTTAGATAAAAGTGAAGATGCCATTTTCCAGGTAGCCGAACGAAGTATCAGAAAGAATTTTGAAACCATGAGTTCGTTGGTAAGTAAAGCCATCAATGAACTCAAAGACTTGATGAGTCGCGAAAATGAACTGGCCGGAATTCCTTCCGGATTCATCGCTTTGGATCGCGTTACCGCAGGCTGGCAAAAAAGCAACTTGGTCATCATTGCAGCTCGTCCAGGTATGGGTAAAACTGCTTTTGTATTATCCATGGCCAGAAACATGTCAGTTGATTACAAGGTTCCAATAGCGGTTTTCTCCTTGGAAATGTCAGGAGTGGAATTGGTCAATCGATTAATTTCTTCCGAAACTGAAATTTCGGGCGAAAAGCTCAAGCGAGGAAATTTAGAGGGACATGAATGGCAACAACTGGTATCACGCATCAATAAGCTTTCTGATGCACCCATTTATATTGACGATACGCCTCAGCTCTCTATTCTCGAACTTAGAACCAAATGCCGAAGGCTCAAAAGCAAGTACGACATTCAGTGTGTGATCATCGATTATTTGCAGTTGATGACCGCTAACAGCGACAATAAAAAAAGCGGAAACAGAGAACAAGAAATTTCACAGATCTCTCGAGAGCTAAAAGGGTTGGCAAAAGAGCTAAGTATTCCGGTGATTGCGTTGTCTCAGTTAAGTCGTGCGGTAGAAACCCGTCCAGACAAACGTCCGCAGTTGTCCGACTTGAGGGAATCTGGTGCTATTGAACAAGATGCAGACATGGTGATGTTCATCTACCGTCCGGAATATTACCGAATTACAGAGCTTGATAATTATCCATCCACCGCTGGTTTGGCCAAATTGATTATTGAAAAACACCGAAATGGTCCAACAGGAGAAGTGGATTTGCGTTTTATTTCCCATCATGCCCGCTTCACCGATTACGACGAGGTCTATCAATTTGATTCTGGCAATCAGTCCAATAACAACTACGATTCTGGCGCCCTTCCATTTAAAACCGTAAGTTCTAAAATGAACGATATGAATATGGGAGAAGAAGGTTTCGAAAACCCGAACGACGTACCGTTTTAATTTCACGGCTCTTGGACCAAGTAAATCCTAAAATTGAAGAAAGTTGGAAGCAGGTTTTAGAACATGCTTTCAGTCAACCCTCCTTTCAAACCTTAAAGTCGTTTCTACTATCGGAAAGGCGGGCAGGAAAAACCATCTTCCCAAGCGGAGGAAATATCTTCAAAGCCTTCAATAGTTGCCCATTTGAAGCGGTAAAAGTGGTCATTTTAGGCCAAGACCCTTACCATGGTGTTGGTCAGGCACACGGATTAAGTTTCTCCGTACCAGAAGGTGTTCAACCGCCACCTTCCCTACAAAATATCTTCAAAGAAATAAGCCGTTCACTTTCTATTCCATGCCTTCATTCCGGAGATTTAACCCGTTGGGCTAATCAAGGCGTTTTATTATTGAACGCCATTCTAACGGTGGAAGCCGGCAATGCAGGATCACACCGCAACCGAGGCTGGGAAAACTTCACAGACGAAGTCTTGATTCAACTTAATCAGAACAGGAAAGGCTTGGTGTATATGCTTTGGGGTAATTATGCAAGATCCAAAGCTCGACTCATTGATGCTAAAAACAATCTGGTGCTAGAGTCCGTGCACCCTTCTCCCCTATCTGCTTATCAAGGGTTTATCGGAAATAATCACTTTGTATTGGCCAATGAGTACCTTTCTAAGCATGGATTTCAAACAATTGACTGGAGATGAAACAAGAAAAAACCTTTGCCTTTATATGGATTGCCCTTGGTGTAATTGCTGGAGCCCTTGGCGCACATGCTTTGAAAAAAGTACTACTACCAGAAGCACTAGATTCCTTTAAAACTGGGGTGCTTTATCAACTTTTTGCAGGAACTTGGTTGCTATTATTGCCTAAGCCGAAACAAAGCCCAAGTCGGTTGTTTTCTTCATCGAGATTGATCACGATTGGTTCCTTGTTTTTTTCTTTGAGCATTTATGCTCTGGTTCTGTTTCCATTAATGGGAATTTCGGCTAAATTTTTAGGACCAGTAACGCCAATTGGTGGAACATTCATGATAGCAGGGCTTATAAAAGCTGCAATAGAACAGAAACAAGTTGATTAATGGCTGATCAACAGCCCGCAGGCACTTCTTTTTTTCTAATTTCGTCGCGGTAACCTGTAATTATGATCACACTCTCCACCCGAATAGGGCGGATGAACGAATCCCAAACTATCGCTATGGCTCAGCGAACGCGAGAGCTTGCTAGTAAAGGAATCGATGTCATCAGCCTAAGTCTGGGCGAGCCCGACTTTCTTACTCCTGAACGGATTCGCAACTCAGCCAAAAAAGCCATCGATGATGGCTACAGTTTTTACACCCCAGTTCCGGGTTACAAGGAACTTAGAGAGGCTGTCGCATTTAAACTTAAACGCGACAACAACCTAAGCTATGAGTTCAATCAGATTGTTGTTTCCACAGGAGCTAAACAGTCCTTGATAAACGTCATTTTGAGTATAATTGATCCTGGCGATGAAGTTTTAGTGCCTGCTCCTTATTGGGTTTCCTATATCGAAATGATACGAATGGCTGGCGGAGAGCCTGTTATTGTTGAAGCTGGTATAGACCAAGATTACAAGGTCAATGCTGAACAGTTAGAAAAAGCCATTACCAGTAAAACCCGGATGATGATTTTTTCGTCTCCTTGTAATCCCACAGGCTCGGTTTATACCCATGAAGAGCTGAAAGATATTGCCCATCTGTTTAGCAAACATCCCAACATCGTTTTGTTATCAGATGAAATTTACGAATACATTAATTTTACCGGTCAGCATCATAGTTTGGCTTCCTTCCCCGAAGTGTACAACCAAACCGTTGTAGTCAATGGATTATCGAAGGGATTTGCTATGACTGGGTGGCGTTTGGGCTATATAGCAGCTCCTTTAGAAATTGCCAAAGCATGCGAGAAAATTCAAGGGCAATTTACGTCTGCTACCTGTTCAATTACCCAAAGAGCTGCGCTTACTGCTTTGTTAGAAGATCCAGTAGAGGCTAAACAAATGACCCAAAGCTTTTTAAGTAGAAGAAACCTGCTACTAGAAGAGCTTAAAACCGTTCCTGGCTTCAAATCTAACACACCGGATGGTGCATTTTATGTCTTCCCAGATGTATCCGAATTGTTTGGAAAATCAATGGGTGATTGGACCATCCAAAATGCTGACACCCTTTGCGACTATCTCTTGGAAGTGGCACACGTGGGTGTAGTAACTGGTGTAGCATTCGGAGCTCCTAATTGCATCAGAATTTCTTACGCAACCTCTGAAGATAAAATTAAAGAAGCGCTTCGTAGAATTCGCGAAGCCATTCAAGCTCTAAAATAGTTCACTTTGGATTTTTACGCCCTCGTAAATGCTTTTTCTGATCTTCATATTGGCGTTGTAGGCGATGCCATGCTGGATGTATATGAATTCGGCGAAGTAGAAAGGATTTCGCCTGAGGCGCCGGTACCGGTAGTCAGGCTGAAAAAGAGGGAAATACGTCCCGGAGGTGCGGCCAATGTGGCTTGTAACTTGAGAAACCTTGGGGCAAAAGTGAGTCTTTTTTCGGTCATTGGTAAGGATAACTCTGCAAGACAATTAACTGAACTTCTGCAACATGAAGGAATTAGTTCCGATTTTATAATCACTTCTGCTTCAAGGCCTACAACTACCAAAACAAGAATTTTGTCTGGTGGGAAACAAGTAATTCGACTCGATCTCGAAGATGACTCTCCGATAGCTAAACTAGAAGAAGAGCAACTTACAACCTCAGTTCAAGAGCAGTTAGCGAACTTGGATGTACTTATTTTTCAGGATTATGACAAAGGAGTACTCAACCAATTCATCATTCAGAAATTAATCGCGAGATGTAAAGAACTAGGTGTTGTTACCGCTGTAGATCCTAAATTCAGAAATTTCCATAATTATCGAGGTGCTGACTTCTTTAAACCCAATTTAAAAGAAACTAAAGAAGCACTTCGTTTGAGTTTTCTCAATGCCAATTTGAGCGAACTTACTCAAGTTGCCAAAGAATTATCCATTCAGCAAGGTTTATCTCAAGTGATGGTAACACTTTCTGAAAATGGTGTTTTTTACCACAATGGGAATGAATCGGGTATTTGGCCGGCTCATGTAAGAACCATTGCAGATGTTTCTGGTGCCGGCGATACTGTAATTGCAGTAGCAGCGCTTTGTTTAGGAAGTAAAATCCCACTTTCGTTGACAGCAGCTCTCTCAAATTTGGCTGGTGGTCTTGCTTGCGAATCAATTGGCGCTGTATCTATCTCACCAAATCAATTAGCGAAGGAAGCCTCCCTCAGACTGATGCCTGATTTCAAGCCTGAGTAAATCAAACAAATCTAATAGCCTCAACGGGATCCATTCTTGAGGCTGTGATTGCAGGGATTAATCCTGATATCATTCCAATAAGGGTTGATATACCACAAGCAAAAAGGATATTGCTGATAGAAAGGGTTAGTCCTAAGTCCATAAAGGTATTTAATCCTATCACCCCTACCCCTACTAAAACTAGCCCTAGTATGCCTCCAAATAAACTTAATACTACTGCTTCAACGAGAAACTGAATCAGAATGAAGTAGTTTTTCGCCCCTAATGCTTTCTGAATTCCAATCTGACTGGTTCGTTCTCTCACTGAAACAAACATGATGTTAGCTATCCCAAAACCGCCTACTAGTATTGAAAAGAAACCTACCACGAATCCCACTTGAGAAACAACACCAAAAAAAGCTGAAATCTGATTAGCAATAAGACTGATTTGATTCAATGCAAAATCCTCTTCATCAGATGGTTTAAGTCTCCTAATCGACCTCATCAAGCCCTTTAATTCATCTTTTAATACCTGAGTAGGCATTCCTTCTGGTGCTTTAACCATGATAAAGGGGTCAACACTACCTGATTTAAGATCAACTTGTGTTCTAAAATAGTTCATTGGACTTAGCACTATATCGTCGAGGCTGTTGTCGATAGCATTATTTCCTTCTTTGGCAAACAAGCCAATAACGGTCACCGGTTGACCAAAAATTCGGATTTTTTGACCTATAGGATCCAAGTTTCCTAACAGTTCGGCTGCGATATTGTGTCCTATCACGCAAACCCTACCGCCTCCGGTAAAATCAGCTAAGGAAAAATATCTTCCATCCGCTATTTCGAACTTCCTTACCTTATCATAATCCTCTGTCACCCCAAGTACCCGGGCATTCCGCATGGTAGTTTTACCAAATTTGATAGATTCGTTAAAAGTGCCCGCTGTGAATACCACTGCTTCGGCGAAGATTGCGCGTTGTTTTAGAATTTCATATTCCTGGTATTTAGGCCATGGGCGGTTCATGTATTTCCACCAAGGAAAACTACTGCTGAATTCCCAAGGCCATTTTTGTACATAAATGATGTTATTGCCTAAGTCTGCTAGAGAATTTTGAATTTTCTTCTCCCACGAATCAATAAATGTAAACACCGAAATGACCGCAAAGATGCCTATTGTGATACCAAGTAACGATAAAAATGAGCGCAACTTATTGGATATCAAGGCGCCCAGCGCAAAAAGCACACTCTCCTTCAGTAATTGTAAAAGATGCATAAGTCGCAATAAAATTACATCATTACTTTTCACCTGTGTTTATCCTTTATAACTTGCGGACTTTTTAAGGAAAACCGCATGAAGCTATCCGAGTTCAAGTTCAATCTGCCTACTGACCTCATCGCCAGTGAACCACTGCCTAATAGAGATGATTCCCGTTTGATGGTCTTAAACAGAAGGGATAGAACCATTGAACACAAAGGGTTCAGAGATATTCTCGACTATTTTGGTGAAAACGACGTGATGATTCTTAACGACACACGTGTTTTCCCTGCTCGTATGTACGGAAATAAAGAGAAAACAGGGGCACGAATTGAAGTTTTCTTACTCCGAGAACTCAATAAAAAAATGAGACTCTGGGATGTTTTGGTTGATCCAGCCAGGAAAATCAGAGTAGGCAATAAACTATACTTCGGTGAAAACGACAATCTCGTAGCTGAAGTCATAGATAACACCACCTCAAGAGGCCGGACTATTCGATTTCTATTTGATGGAACTGACGAAGAGCTGATACAAACATTAAATTCTCTTGGAGAAACCCCAATTCCACGTGAGTTGGGACGTGAGGTAATGCCCATCGATGATGAGCGATATCAGACAGTTTTCGCCAATAAAATTGGAGCAGTTGCAGCCCCCTCCGCTGGGTTACATTTCAGTAGAGAGCTGCTCAAAAAACTCGAAGTTAGAGGTGTAAACTTCGCTCAAATTACCCTTCATAGTGGCTTGGGAGCGTTCAAAACCGTAGAAGTAGAAGACCTAACCAAGCATAAATCAGAATCTGAAAATTTCGAGATTAATGAAGAGTGCTGCATGATTGTTAACAAGGCCATTGAAAACCGTCGTCGCGTTTGCGCAGTTGGTACTACCAGTATGAGAGCAATAGAGTCTTCGGTTTCAGCTTCCGGCATGTTAAATCCTGCCACTGGATGGACTGATAAATTCATCTTCCCTCCTTACGAATTTAGTATCGCAAACTCGTTAATCACCAACTTCCACCTTCCGGAATCGACTTTACTTATGATGGCATCTGCTTTCGCAGGATATGATTTTCTTATGGAAGCTTATCAGATTGCCATGAAGGAGAAGTATCGATTCTTCACTTATGGTGATGCCATGCTAATCATTTAATCATGATTGCGGCATTGGTGGTCGCGGCTGGAAAAGGAAATCGTATGGGAGCTGATGTTCCCAAGCAATTCCTAAGAATTCATGGAAAAACGATTTTAGAACATACTGTTAAGGCTCTTTTTGAATCTCACTTGTTTCAGTATTTGGTCATTGTTACACATCAGAATTGGGTAGAAAGTGCTGAAATTCTTGAACTTAAATCTTCTTTTCCTGAAGCTCGTTTATTAATAGTACCAGGCGGAAAGGAACGTGCTGATTCTGTTTTCGAAGGTCTTCAAGCACTTCGTCCTTTTTTATCCGGTTCTGAGGATGTAGTCATGGTGCATGATGCGGTTCGCCCATTTTTAAACAAGAACTTACTCCTTGATTTGGCCCATTCTTGCGAAGAATTTGATTCATCAATTCCGGTGATTCCCATCAAAGATTCTCTACGAAAAGTGGATTTTGCCAATGCGGAGTCAACGATAGCTATTAATAGAGATGAATTGCGAGCGGTCCAAACCCCTCAGGCATTCAAGTTCAACCTATTGTATCAGGCTTTCGAACTGGCGGGAAATCAAAGAAGTAATTATACCGATGAGGCGTCTATTTTCGAGCGTCATATAAAGCCCGTAAAAACAGTAAGGGGTAGCGATTTTAATTTTAAAATCACTACCCCTTTCGATTGGAAAGTAGCAGAGGTGCTACTGGCTGATTAAATCAATCAATATTCATCTTCATTGAAGAAGAAATCATCTTTAGTTGGATAATCTGGCCAGATTTCCTCGATAGTTTCATAGGGCTCTCCATCATCTTCAAGCTCCTGCAGGTTTTCTATAACCTCAAGAGGTGCTCCAGAACGAATTGCATAGTCAATCAGTTCGTCTTTAGTAGCAGGCCAT
>JAIXUI010000076.1 GCA_027484125.1 Bacteroidota bacterium
CATGCGCAATATGCGACCGTGCACAGGGTTAGGCCACACCTTGAGCGGCACCTCCACCAGATTTTCACTAAACACCATAAACTGCCCGGCAGAGTCCACGCGGGTGAGCATGGGCTGGTTAGCTTGGTTTCCATTCACAAGAAAGCTATTGTAGCGCGATAATATGAGATAGCCTCCGTTTCTGGCTTTCTTAACCATGGTGGGTCTAAACCAGTAGCCTGTTTTCGAGAAAGTACTTCGACTTATTCTTTGAGCTCCATCAAATTCATCTACCATGATGATGGTAGGGTAATTCATGCTGATGGTTGGTAGCATATCGTTTCGCTCTAAACTTCCCCAAGCAATATGACGGTAGTTTTGAAGACGATGCACGCCCTCATAATAGGCTGGTTTGCCGGTCCAAGAACTCACAGTGGTACTTAAATGCGTTAAACTTGGAATCTTCCATCGAGCAATAATTTGCCTTGCGCATGTATCAGTGAAACACAAGTTGTTTAATCCGCCTGGATCGTAAACTCTTCCATATCCGTAAAGCCGCAAAACGGAGTCAGATTCTAAGGCAATTCCTCCTTTGTTCATCCCACTTAAAATTCCGGATCTCCAAGGAGAAGACTGATTAGGAAAAGCTTCAGTTCTCACGATGGTATTTCCGTTCATATTGGTATCCAAGTATTGCAAGGCATAATAGTTACTATTGTTGCTTGTAAATCCTGCTGCATCACCATTGAGGAGTAAGGTATAGCCTCCTTCATTGGGTAGCTCAAGTATGTCGTACACAGAGATGTTTTTCGTTGAATCAGGATGGTATATCAGCTTTCTAGAATTTATGACTTGATTGAAATCATGGCTTAGCCGATACACAGTAGTATTCAGAAATTGAGGCGCATTAATTCGAGCACTAAATACAGCAATTAACCAATCTCTATTGTTACGGGCTTTTTTTATGCAGCTAAAGGCGCTGGTTCGGCTTGTATCTCCCAAGTCATACCTTTGATAGCTTGTTAAATCGTAGCTAAAATGTAAACGGTACAGCCTTCTAACGTGATTTTGTCTATCACGAGTGCCTCCAAACACCACATAACCGGAATCATTATAGGTGAGTTCAAAGAGCATATTTACACCAGTTTCAGGAAATTGTCGTTCACGAACTAAAATACCTGTTTTGGAATAAACTTTAATTGTAGGCATTAAACTGTCTAGGTACACTTGGTCCTCGAAAAAACCACATAATGCAACACTTTCATCCTCATTCTCTATCAAATGAGTCCAATTTTCATCTTTAACTGAGGACTCTATTGAAAAACCTTGTGCCAAACAGTTTATGGACAACAGACAAAGAATAAAAATGAACAGCAATGTTTTCATAGTTGATTAATTGAATAAAATTTGCAATTGAAAACTGATCTTGAAGCATGATTTTTCTCCGAATCCTGCCGGTGTATAAATGAGGCCATTGGTGTTATTTGAATATGTAAATACAGTTGGATTAAAAAGGCAGAAAAATCAGTTGAAGAAGTTTTCTAAGATGGGGTTTGTAGGCTATCCTATTGGTGGCCTGAAAGCATCTATGGTTTGTTTAATTCGAGAAAACGGAGTTATAGGTAGATTGGTTGAAATTTTCAACTGCTTTGTTGTTTACAGTTGGCGTGGGGGTAAGGTTGTCTTTCACGCAAGAAACCATCAACAATACCAAGGGCATCAATAAATATAGCTTTTTCATGTAGTAATATTAGCAAATGGTCGAATATCTTGTATCAATTTAACAAGAGAATAACGGGCAACGTGAGGCTATCACCCACATAAAACAGTTGAGATGGTTTCATATTGAATGAACTTTGATGAATGGCTGCATTCAGCTACCATTCTTTCCTTACTTCATGCCGAAACACAAAAAACCTCATGAGGAGGGGGCAGTAAAGCCGCAACCGTTTACGGCAGCGCCACCTTGGTGACTTGAGGTGGTTGGCCGGGTTGGGTTTAGGGATGTTCTTGGCTGATCTGATACACCTCCGCCAGGTAAGCCGCAATCGTTTCAGGACGGTCTAGAAAATAATGCGTTTGATGCTGTCGGAAACCCAATGCCATATAGGGGAGGGCCGCAGCCTCCTCAGTTATCAAGACCGGACAACTTTGGTGCGCTTCGCCTAACATTGCTACCAACACCGCACGCGGCTTTTCAAAATCAACGTAATGAACATCCAGTGCTTTCCTTAATTCCGGGAAATAACTCAATAGCCCTTCTATCCGAGCGCAATGCGGGCAGTGGTACCATTGGCCTTGCTTGCCCACTGAGGGGTCGGCAAAGCGAGCTTTAAGCAGGAAAAGTTGCGGCTTCGGCATTTTAGGAATTAAAGAGAGGTTAGAACTGCGGCAAAAATGATAATCAACACATAAACAAGAATGAACAACAAGGTCACAACCCCGATGAATTTGAAAACGGATTTCAACCTTTCAATGGCCAAGGTGATGGCTTCTTCATCACTTTCCAATAGCCCTTCTTTCATGTATTTCGAAAACTGAAATAGGCGGTAAGTAGGAAAGAGATAAATCAAGGCAACAATGAGGTAAAAACTAGAAATCAGAATAGTGGGAATTCCGCCTCCCATGCTATTACTAAACCTTGAGAAGCCTGAAAATAGAATGATGATCAGATAGATAAGAAGTCCAATGCCGATGAAGCCAATGATCGATAGAATTTGAGCCCACTTAGCCATCTCGAAAAAGCTCTTCTTCATGGCGTTGTTGAGGATAACGGTCGGTTCTGACTCTTGAGGATTTAACTGATTTTCCATAGGGTTTTAGGATGAATACCCGAAGATAACATGAACAGAAATACCAAGATATCCTGGTGTTATGCTAAATTTTTCACGTCCATTTAATGCTATAGTTCTGCTATTTTTAGCCTGCCTACAAGGCCGATATACGCCAAATAAAACTGGAATTTTACACCACCATGAAGCAATTGCTTGACCCCGGATTTGGAGAAAATTATAACCGAAGTGCCAAACGCATGATCAACCCGGACGGGAGTTTCAACATCGTCAGAAGGGTAAAAGGTCGTCCGATTAAAGATTTATATCAATACCTCATCAATACCAGTTGGCTGAACTTTCTTGGTTGGGTGGTGCTGCTCTACACAGCCGTGAACATGTTTTTCGCATTGGTTTATATGTTAGTTGGGTGCGAGAACCTCGTTTTCTCAGGCGATTTGGTGCACATGAACCCTTTTTGGCGGGCTTTCTTCTTCTCTGCACAAACCTTAACCACCGTAGGCTATGGCCACATAGCTCCTGATGGCATTCTGACCAGCTTTATCGCTTCTACGGAAGCCCTTATTGGCCTCCTCATGTTCGCCTTGGTGACAGGATTAAGCTATGGGCGCTTTTCCAACCCCCGCGCCAAATTGGTCTTTAGCAAAAACGCCCTCGTCACAGAAGTCAATGGGATGCAGAAACTGATGTTTCGTATGGCGAATAAAAACCCGAGCATGTTGGTGGACATCGAAGCGCGGGTGTTTGTGGCTTTTGGGGAACATCGCCCGGAAGGCTTCCACCGCACCTACCTCGAGCTGCCGCTGGAGCGCAGCAAGGTCTCGTTTATGCCCCTCAACTGGACACTGGTGCACGACATCAACCACGACAGTCCGCTCAAGCATAAAAAGCTGGACGGATTAAAACCCGAGGAACTGGAGATTTTTGTGATGATCAAAGCCTTCGACGATACCTACTCCACCATTGTCCACACCCGCTATTCTTACGCCTCTGAAAATCTGCTCTTCGGTAAAAAATTCAAAAAAGCCTTTTTCATTGACGATGAAGGCAATGCTGTGATGGATTTAGAAGCCCTCGATGATTTGTTGGAAGGCTGAGCATGGAGGCAGCCAAGCAACAGCTTAACCTGCATTTTTCCGCCGATTTTTACAGAGAAATATTAAGATGATATAGGAAGATAATTGTACAGGTTATTGCAAAGTTTATTGTTATTCATTGTCAATATTCGGAATAATTGTAATTGGGAAAGTGTGGGCTGTAACCTTTTGATCAGTTTTTTATAATAACGCATATCCTTTCATTTTATTAAACTTGCTTGATTCCCTTGCTGCTAAACGAAAAAAAATATCCACGCCGTGCAGCGTTTCCTGTTAAATCGGGGTCATACCTTCGACAACATGCTCCGAGGTGGTTCAACTTCCTTTTAAAAAACGCGCTGTATTGACGGATCAACAGCTCATAGCCGGCTGCCTTCAAGGGGAACGAAAGGCGCAAGAAAGCCTGTATAACCGCTATGCCTCGGCTATGCTGGGCGTTTGCATGCGCTATTTGGGCCGCCAAGACGAGGCGGAGGACGTGATGCAGGAAGCGTTTGTTCGCATTTTCGAGAAGTTAGACACCTTCCGTGGCGAATCAGGTCTGCAAACCTGGATGACCCGCATCATGGTGAATTTCTCCCTCAATTACCTCCGTCAGCGAAAAGCCTTGCTGGCACTCAATGAGGAAGACGCGCCGGAATTGGCGACGATGGAATCGCAGCAAGCGCATCAATCCTTAGATGCTGCGGTGGTGATGGCCGCCATCGGGCAGTTGCCGGCACGCTACCGAACGGTCCTCAACTTATTCGCTATTGAAGGGTATTCCCATGCTGAAATCGGGCAGATGCTGGGCATATCGGAGAGTACTTCGCGCTCTCAATTTACCAGAGCCCGCCAGATGCTGGATAAAAAACTCCAAGCCTTAGCCTTAAACCGTAACTGACTATGAACCAAGACTCCTTTAACGATTTTCTTCGTCAGAAAGCAGGCGAGTTTCAACCTTCGCCCCGCACTTCTTTCTCAGCGGTGGAGGCTCGCCTTAAGCATCGCCGCAGGAAGCGCTTGGCTTTCTGGTGGTCGTCGGCTGCGGTATTGCTGCTGGGTTTAGGCGGTTGGTGGATGTTGGAAGTGCCCAAAACGAGGCAGTCTGCTGGTACAGGTGCCGCTGCTTTTTCCGAAATAGCCGCGAATCATGCTCATGGGGCTGGTCGTGCTGATTCTTCTATGAGTAATAAAATGAAGGAAGAACATACACGGATTAATTCGAAGGAAAATCAGGGAGAAAATCTAGGTGAAAATCAATCGGCAACCCCAGCTATGGCTTCGGAATTAAAGTCCAATCATCATAATGCCGTTATTGCTTCTGATCGAAATAAAACAGGAAATGATTTAAGTCCTTTTAATTCAAATAGAAAGAAGGAAGAAAATGCAATTAGTAATTCAAAGGAAATTAAAAGAAGTGAAGAATTAATTCCTTCTCAATTAAATATCAAGCATGAAAAGGGGGCTATTTCTTTTAGCCAAAATAAGTTAGGAAATAAGGAAGAAAAAACATTTTCAAATAAGAAGAAGGAAGAAGGAAATACGATCGATCATTCGAAGGAGAATTTGCAGGGTAATTTAGGGGTTGACGCAATTCGTCATGCGGAGAAGCCGAAAGAGCCGGAAATAAAGGCTGCGGCATCTGCTGAAATCGTGGAAAATCATCCTTCGTTAGGAACGGATTCTACCGTGCTCACGGAAACTCCCAACTCGGCTATTGCTTCTGGTCTGGCTTCCTCTAACGCTGGCACAACGGCCTTAGATAGTGCTGAAAAATCGGAGGTTTCTGGTGCGAAAAGAAATCTTGGTAAGGGTAAAGGGGTGGAAACTCCGGTGACGGTGATGCCTTTATTGGAGCAAAGGTCTCGTCCTTGGTCTATCGAATTGAATCATAGTTTGTTTGTTGCGTGGAATGCCAGGAATTTGAATCGTGCACCAGAGCTTATCGACGCATTAAAAAGCAGAATAGAAGGAATTGAGGATGCCGATTTGGCCCGTTCCGGGCAAGCGTTTCAATTATTGGTAGGAAGAAGGCTTTTGGGAGGGTTGAGTATTTCCACAGGATTTGGGTATAGCAAGCTTAACTTTTTGAGCATCACCCAGCCTTCGCTGCTGCCTTCGAGTGTCGGGCCAAGTTTAACCGGTATTTTGAGCCGTTTTCATTTAGATATGAACCTGGAGCAGGTAGAATGGCCGGTGTTGTTGCATTGGCAGCATCGCTGGAACCGTTGGGGTTTGGTGGTATCGGGAGGAGTGGCTTGGAACTTCACGTTTGCAACGAAGCAGTTTTACTATCAGTTGGCCACGCAAAGCACGGAAGTACGTCAGGCTAGTCCGGATAGCAGCATACGAGCGGCTGTATGGTATGGATTAGCGCGGGCGCAGGTGCAATGGTTGGTGACTCCTCGTTTAAGGTTGCAAGCCGGACCGGGCATTCGGTTGGCCTTCAACCGGCAATACGCCGCCAACGAAGCCTTCCGCTTCCTGACGATAGAGTCGGGCTTGGTGTATGAGTTTTAAGGGTGGAGATTGGCGAGATGGTTTTTTCACGCAGTGGGAGCAGAGGTTTCGCGGCGGGCGCCAAGTTTTTTGGTTTCTCGCAAAGTCGTGAAGTCGCTAAGGTTTTTTGCCAGATTTTGGGTCTTAGCGTCTTGGCGAGATGGTTTTTTCACGCAGTGGGAGCAGAGGTTTCGAGGAGGGCGCTAAGTTTTTTGGTTTCTCGCAAAGTCGTGAAGTCGCTAA
>JAIXUI010000050.1 GCA_027484125.1 Bacteroidota bacterium
CAAAGGGTGACACTGGCGATACAGGTCCCGCTGGCCCAGCCGGAGCTACTGGCCCACAAGGCCCAATAGGATTAACTGGAGCTACAGGTCCACAAGGTCTAGTCGGTCCAAAGGGTGACACTGGCGATACAGGTCCTGCCGGACCAGCCGGAGCAACAGGTCCGCAAGGCCCAATCGGATTAACTGGCGCAACCGGTCCTGCTGGTCCGAAGGGTGATAAAGGTGACACTGGCGCAACCGGCCCTCAAGGTCCTGCCGGCCCTACCCATGATCCAGTAACCCTTGGTTCTGCTAATGGTCTTTCTCTTGCCAATCAGCAGCTCAGTCTTGCAACGGCTTCTTCTTCTACTACGGGTGCGCTCACTGCCTCTGACTGGAATACCTTTAACAATAAACTTAATAGAACCTTATCAAGCGGTAACATCTGGATTGGTGATGGAACCAATTTGGCTGTTGAAAGAACTTTATCAGGTGATGCAACGCTTGCTTCATCTGGGGTGCTTACTATCTCCAACAACGCCATCACTACTCCGAAAATCCTGGATGGTGCAGTCCTCCTCACTTCTAAAGTGTCCGGAATTCTCCCTGTTGCAAATGGTGGTAGTGGTGCTTCAAGCCTTACTGGTATGCTGAAAGGCAATGGGACTGCTCCATTTACGGGAGTCACCGGATCAGCCAATCGCATGACGTTCTGGTCTGATAATCAAACCATCGGCACTGCTTCTGCAGTCTCTTATGATGCTGTAAATAATCGAGTTGGGATAAACAATACTAACCCGCTCTATGATGTACATGCATCAGGAGCAATATCTGGAAGTAACATGGTTTCAATGGTGCCGATTCTGCTTTCCGGCAGTTACAAGATGAATAATACTTCTGGTCAGGATTTAACCAATTTAGTCACCACTTTTATTCCTTCTTTGTATCAGCCTAATGGTGAAGTAGAAGTAAAATTGGTGGTTACTTACAGGCCAAATAACAACAACAATAACTTTCAACTTCGGGTTTATGCTGTTGGAGGTAGCATAAGTTCCTACCCCATTGTTATTGGAGACTTTTCAGGTATCTCAAATTCTCAACTAGTTGGAAATAACTGGGCAACTGAAAGCACTTGGAAGGCATTTAACGGAGGAAATCTCCGTTATGCGATAAACCTATTTGGCTGGGTGAGTGGAAGTGAAACAGAAATTGTGAGTGCTTATATTTTAGTTCGTCCTAAACAGAATTAAGCTTGTGAAGTTCTTTTTTGTCGGCATTTTACTAATAGTATGCTTTCCTGCTTTGATCCAAGCTCAGGTGCTCTCTCCCGTTGTGGTAGCCAGTGGTGGCGGTTTCGCGACTTGGGCCAATGGTAGTCTTGCAATGACGTTCGGTGAAGTCATTAGCCCGACAGCAGTATCTGGTCCTTATATTTTAACCCAGGGGTTTCATCAACCTTTTCCTCTTTCTGTTGGGAATAGCGATTGCAACCTCATTTTGCCTAATGCTTTTAGCCCTGAGAGCAGCGCAGGATTAAATGATGGGTTCCGGGCGCTTAGTACTTGTGTCCCTGCTTATTTTGTGATGCGAATATTTGATTTATGGGGGCAGGAAATATACACAACAACACAATTTCGAGCATTTTGGGATGGGACGAAAGCAGGAAAACCACTTCCTCCAGGAAGGTATGTATATTCCATAGAATACAGTTTTTCGTCCAACCTTCAAACCCAGCGAAAGAGAGGCGATATCTTTTTACTCAAATAGCAATTTTTCTAGCCCTATTGGTTGCAGTCAATTCAAATGCACAAAGCAACAGGGGAATTAGTTATCAGGCAATTGCGAGGCAGGCCAATGGAGAGATTATCCCCAATCAAAACATCAGTGTTCGAATGGGGATTATCCAGGGAAGTGCTACAGGTTCGGTTCAGTATGCTGAAACGCATGCGGTCAGAACCAATGAGTTCGGATTGTTTACCCTCCAAATTGGGAATGGTGTAGCACAATCGGGTAGTTATGCAAATATCAATTGGTCGCTCGGGCCGCACTTTGTACGAGTAGAAACCGACTTCAGTGGTGGTTCCAGCTACTTACTCATGGGGACTTTTCAGCTTTTCTCTGTGCCTTATGCTTTGTATGCGGAGCGTTCTGGTTCTGGGGGAAGTGCCTCGTCAACCTTGATTGTTAGTACAGCAGAGCCAATTGGTACGAATTGCAATCAAGGAGGAGTGAAGCTTGATTTTGGTTTAGATTCCAACAATAATGGTGTTTTAGATCCTTCGGAAATTACTCAAACGCAGTATGTCTGTAATGGGGCTAGAGGTGTTATTGGTCCTGCCGGCCCGCAGGGTGTTGCTGGTACAACAGGTTCTCAAGGTCCAGCTGGTCCACAAGGAGTTCCAGGTCCTGCTGGCCCTCAGGGGCCAACTGGGGCACAAGGTAATCCTGGCCCACAAGGCGCAATGGGTCCTCAGGGGCCTGCCGGGCCACAAGGTGTTCCTGGCCCTACTGGTCCTCAAGGGCCCATTGGTCCAGCAGGGCCAGCCGGTGCTAATGGCTCCAACGGCATCTCGGTGACTTCAAGCCAAATCCAAAACGATTCCCTCTATCTCACTTTATCCAACAATCAGGTTATCAATGCGGGCTTCGTTCGCGGGCCGATTGGTCCAACTGGATTGACAGGCGCACAAGGACCAGCCGGAACCAATGGCACCAACGGAGTGTCGGTGACTTCGACCCAAATCCAAAACGATTCTCTCTATCTCACTTTATCCAACAATCAGGTTATCAATGCGGGCTTCGTTCGCGGGCCGATTGGTCCAGCAGGGCCAGCCGGTGCCAATGGCTCCAAC
>JAIXUI010000099.1 GCA_027484125.1 Bacteroidota bacterium
CCAGGCCATTCCGGCACTCAGGATCGCCAATAAAAAGGAAACAACCGCCGAACCTCCCAAGAAGGGGAGGAGTTGAAGAAATCCACTTAAGCTGGAAGCAGCGAACAGCGCCAGCAAGTGAAGCCCAGTTCGCGCCATCCAACTGGTGGACGATTCTCCATCGGACTTTCCGGGTGCTTTCGCCGCCGTCTCCGACTTCCATGCCTCCCATTCGCTCTTCAGCCAAAAGGCATGAACCGCTTCTTGATAATGCTTATACCAGTGGATCAACGACATGTTCTTGTTGAATGAGTGCGCTCAGCTTTCGGGTTTGCCTGAAAAGCAGGTAAGCAAATCCTAAGGTAATCAACAACATAACCCCGGAGTGAAGGAGGGGTAAATTGCTAATTATTTCAGCCCCAAAACGGCTGCTGAAGTGAAAATATAGCGAAAGCGTTAGCAAATAGCCGATTAATGAATCGATGACCAGTAAGTACTGCGACCTAAATCGGAAGGCTATGACATGCCAGTAAACCGTGGCGCCTATGGATATCAGGCAGAACACCCAGTGGAAGTCGGTTTTTTCTAGCAACAGCCCTAAGCAAAACGCGAGGTAGTGGATATGGGTAAGCCGAAGGCTTTCCAGAAAAGGACGTGGAAAGGGTCGGAGTGAAGAAAACCACGCCAAGACTGACCCTATCAATGCTAAAGCTAAACCGGACTCTAAGACTAAGTTTTCCGGCTGTGTGGCCAAATCCAGCCAGCCAAAGGTGTAAACTTTGAGTCCAATTAGGTTGTAAACACTCAACATCGCCATGCCATATACCGTAACATTGCCGGTGAAATACGCCCAACTCCCTAAAAATGCTAAAGCAATCAAGTTAGCAACCGGTCCAGGGCCGAAGACAGCAAACTTCAAATCCAGATAGGCAATGACCGCCTGACCGAGCAGTGCGGTTAGCAATTGCAAGCTGTTTTCCCACAGGGTTGAAGGCGTTTCTGAACCTGCTTGTAGCGGTTTTCCTTTTATGCTCCAGAAAAAAGCACCAACTGCTGCGGCAGTTAATACCGCCAAGGCAACCAAATGGCCCCAATCTTTCAGGTTAGTCATCAGTCGATATACCAAGGGGCCGAGGAAACTAAAGGCCGCCAGCACCAACAAGCCAAACACCACGCTACCGGCGGGCTTTTTCCTGTTTAGCCAAGCAGTCTTAAAGTTGGCTTGCTCGCTTTCCGGAACCAGTCCTTTCTTCAGGACTTCCGCAAGGAAGTAACGGTCGGGCATTAGGGCAGATGGATACTCATGAGGTACATCAGCGACGCCATGGAAGCAGCACCCAGGGCCAGCTCACGCGGGTGAACCGTCTCGAAGACGTCGGTATGCGCGTGGTGAACGTCGAAATAGCGTTGTGAATCGGGGCGATAGCCGCTCAGTACCGCCATCGGAAAGGGTTTGCGCAGGAAGCCAACATCTACTCCGGAGCCGCCTTTGCTGAGGTCGTGCAAGCCGTAAGGCGCGAGCAGATAGCGGATACGATCCATGCCTGCAATGCTTTCCGGCAGCTTTTCGAAGGTGAAACCGCGTGGGGTAAAGCCGCCGGCATCGCTTTCCAAACCAAAGGCATGAGGTTCGTTTTTGCGTTCTGCCTCTTCGGCATATTTGCGAGCGCCTTTCGCGCCATTCTCTTCGTTCATGAATAAGATGCAGCGGATGTTGAAACGTTGGGCCAGCCCCAGCTTTTTCATCAACCGCAACACCTCTATCGACTGTACCACTCCGGCACCATCGTCGTGTGCGCCTTCGCCTACATCCCAACTGTCGAGGTGACCACCTACTACCAGCCAGGGCGCGTTGGGGCGGTTGGCATGAAGCTCTCCAATCACGTTGTAACTGTCGGCATCAGGCAAGGTTCGGCAATGGGTTTTCAATTGAAGTTTTACCTGCTGCCCTTTTGCGAGGGCTTCTTCCAACGCATTGGCACTGAGATAACCCAAAGCCAAGCCCGGAACTTTAGGCAGGCTATCTACATACTGCATCACTCCTGTATGCGGGTTGTCGTCGCGGATGTGGGTGAGCGAGCGGATGACGCAGCCCACCGCCCCAAAACGAGCCGCCTGAATAGCGCCATCTACACGCTGCCAAACACAACTGCCGTACGATTCAAAAGTGCGGAGGTGGGTATCGTCGAACGGGTGATTGAAGAATACGATTTTGCCTTCTACCTTTTTTCTGCCCAACTGCTCCAGCTCCTCTTTGCTTTTCACCATCACCACCTCGGCTTCGATGCCGGAAGAAGGTGTGGCCACCGAGCCCCCTAACGCCAGCGCCTTGAGCTTACGCGATTGTCCGGACACTTTCATCGTCACCGATTCCGGTTTTCCGCGCTCCCAATGGGGTACTTTCACCGGCTGCAGCCATACGGAGTCGGCACCTGCCGCTTTCAACGCCGCTTCGCCCCAGATAACGGCCTTTTTGGAGCCTTCAGACCCGCTTAATCGGTGCCCGACTTGTTTGCAGAGTACCCGCAGGTTGTCGTAAGCAGTGTTATTTTTTAGGCACTCCTGAAAGATGCGGCGCACCGTGATTGAATCTTCCTGAGCAGTAGCAGGCGCCACCAAACAGCCAACCAATATGGCGGCGGAAAGTAAACGGTAGATCATAGCGTACCAAGATACCCAAACCCGCTTATTCTTCGTAGTAATAGGAGTAATCGATGCCTTTCACGAACATTTGGCGGTCGTGAATTTGGTCGGTAAGTCCGTACTTCATGACATGCAGCAAAACACTGTCATCCACGGTGCTGATGATCATGGCGTTCATATAGGTTGCTTTGCCTATTTTGCTCCAATCCACGCATTTTTTGAGCGCCTTTTTAAGCATCAAGTCCAGCCAAATTCTCGTGCTTCTTCCATTGCCTTCCATAAAAGGATGGGCCTTGTTCATAGCGGCATACTTTTCAATAATCTCTTCTAAATTGGACTGTGGCATCGCATCAATTTGCTGTAAATAGGAGGGTAAATGCTGCGCAAAAACAAATTGATAGCCTCCTTTGGAGATGGATTGGGTTCTGATTTGCCCCGCAAAATCGTACAAGCCGCCAAACAGATAGGCATGAATTTGCTGAAGTCCTTGGGTGGTTCCTACTTCAAAGTCGTGGATAAGGTTGCTTTCAAATAAGGTATAGGCCCTTTTTTTACTTTGTCCATCGATACTGGTATCGCTGTAGAGAAACCAGTCCAAAAATTTGGTTGCCTTGGTGTTAGGGAAATGTTTAGCTAACGCCATGATTCCTTGACTGTCTAAAGTGTCGGTTAAACGAGACTTTCCATCAGGGGCAAGTAATTTCAACTGGTTAGTAGCACTAACCAGTTCAGGTTTTTCTTTTTTGAGTTTGTTTTTCAGGTATTTCCAATAATTACGGACTCTGTTGTAATCGGCTTCTTCATTCAATACGCCCACCACATCCAGCACACTGAACCACCATTTAGACTGCTGATCGTCCCACACGGCACGAATCTCCCGATCATCGAAAAAGCGGATGGATATTTTCATGGTGTTCTTAGAATCATACCATTGAAATACAGGAAAGCTGCCGCCGCTCAGGAAACCGTTAGGTAGCGCTCGCGAACTACAGCCGCATGATGCGCCGCATGAGCCGGCAAAATCCAGAGGAGCGCGAGTCCACTCACCGGATGTCCGGACGCGGTGCCTGTAAACGCAAGCTGCTCCGCCGTAAGTGAAATCACCAGCGACAGGGTAGCAGCCCGAATAGTCTGCCACTCTTGGTATAACTCCGACAGCGACCTCGTCTCAAACCGACCTTGACGCACAAAATCGTCCTCCTCAAAACCCGGCAAAGGCGTGGCATCGAAACGCGCCAACCGCAACAACCGATAAGCGAGGATACGCTCCGTATCATTGATATGGCCGAGCACCTCCGCCACCGACCATTTCCCCGGCGCATAACGCAGCGCCCCCTCCGCATCCGAAAGCGAAGCAAAAGGCAACAAACCCACCTGCGCCTGCTTCATCAAAAGCGCCAAAGGCCCCTGATCATCCACCTGCCGGAAATAAGTATCATAATAATCGGGATAAGAACCCACCAACGGCCTATCAAACTTCATATACGAAACTAACAAGAAAGCAGCAGCCTTCAGCTGCGATCAAGTGGCAGCATTGGCTTGGATCAGACTGGGGATTTATGGATTGATTATTTGATGATTCAGTCTAAATTTGTTTTTGGGTTGATTCATGTATGGGTTGATATGCTTTGAAAATAGGATTTTTTTATTTTGTTATTACTTCAATATCCCCAATTAGAATGACTTACAGGTAAACTGTTTAGCTCATTTTTAATCTCTCTCCAATTAGGCAAATAGGTGTTCATGTAATTTAAAAAATTATTATTATGGTGTCTTTCCAATAAATGCACCATTTCGTGAACAATGATATATTCTAAACAATGAAGGGGTTTTTTGGCCAATTCTAAGTTTAACCAAATTCTTTCCTTCTCAATGTTGCAAGTTCCCCATTTGGTTTTCATTTGCTTTACTTGCCAATCGTTGACTGTCACGCCTATTTGCTTTTGCCATTTGTCAATGAGTGGTTGAACCAGTTTCTTTAATTCTGTCCGATACCATTCGTTGAGAATAGTTTGTTTCTGTTCGGTTGTTGTGTTGGGTCTTACGAATAAGTCAATGTAGGTTTTTGTCTTTAACTCTACTTTGGCTGGTGCATCTTGTTCTGTAATTCGCAGTAAGTAGCGTTTTCCTAGAAAGTAATGGCTTTCTCGTTCTTTGTATTGTCTGGGTGCTTGTCTGTCTTGAGCTTCAAAGTTTCGTTGATGTTTTCTTATCCAACTGATTTTTGAAATGGCAAACAGTTTTACAGCTTCGTCATTTACTCGTAATGGTGCAGCAATGCGAACTCGTCCTGTTGGCGGATATACCGCCAAGTGCATATTCTTGATGTCTTTGCGAACTACATCTACTTTCAATTTGCCAATTGATAATTGATAGTTGATAATGTCTTTATCGTTTTCCATTGGCTTTACTTGATTTAATAATAGAAGTAAGCAATTTCAAAAGTTCAGTCAAATCAGTTTTCAATGAAGTACTTACTGATTCTTCGAAATAACCAGATTGAGATAATAAATCAATCCAATATTCACTTTCATTAGCCTCTTTTAAAGCAATTGAAAGTTTATGAATAAAATCTGCATTACTTTCTGCTTGTTCGGCTTCGCGAACCAAAGCGCCAATAGCAGTCCCACTTCTCAATAGTTGTTTACTTAAAATATACTCCTTCTTTTCAGTCGTCAAAAACTGATATAACTTGACAATTCGCAATGCAAAAGCAAATGATTTATTTTTAACGACATTTTCCTTCATTATCAATTTTAAATTATTCATTATCAATTACTTGTATTCCCTTTGCTGTTTAATCACTTCAAAAATGGGGTCTAACTTTTCGACTTTATTGTATTCCTCCAATACTGGTTTTACAACCTTATTTTTCAAATGTTTTTCTTTGGAGAGTGTTCCTTCCCAATCATCGTGTTTGCCATAAATTACAGCACTATCCATTGCAATGGTACATTGCTCGTCACAGTCAAGGTTGTCATACAATGCCCGTTTGGCTTGCGTGTTTATGCTTGAAGGATATTCGTTGCTTGTTTCAGGCTTTTTGATTTTAACGGCAAGTTTTACAATCTCTTCCAGGTATTTTTCATAAGCTTCCGCTTCTTCATTGCGGAGTTTAATGAGTTCATCCAACAAAACACTCATTTTCTCATAATAAATGGGATTGGTAGGACTTTCCTCAATGATTACTTTCCTGAGATTGTTCTCAATGGTTTCTGCCATTGCCTCTTTGTTCTTCTTGATATTTTCAGGTAGTTTGTCTAAAGCTCCTTTTCCATCTTTCACCAACAATTCCACTAAGCTAAAATCATCAAAAGCCGAAACTTTTTTACTTTCTTCTGCGGCAATGTAGCTATCAATCAAATGCCTCATTGCTGGTTCATATTGTTTTAAGTCCACCCAGTCGCCACTCGCTAATTGGATTTCCTTGCGAACATTTTCATAGTGTTTGATTTCCTCTTTAATCTTTTCAATTTGGGAAGGTTTGTAACCCGCTTCTTCCATTTCGTCAGCAATATTGGCATAAGCACGGATTAAGGAAATAACCGCTTTGTAAAGGGCTACTCGTTTGGGTTCGGTGTCTTTCAGGTCTTCTTTGATTTGTGGATTACCACAAAAGAAAGCGATGTATTGCTGGGTTCCTTTGGGTGGAGCCACCTCTTCACATAAAGCTCTAATCGTTTCTAATGCATCATCTAAACGTTCTTTGCCTTTCGCCAAACGGTCGGAGAGAAGACCTTCCACATCTTTTTGGTCGTAATCTTCAAATGCTTTCGAAGTAAAATCTTTATAGGCATTTTCCAAACTTCCGAACAAATCTTTATAGTCAATAATGTAACCGTACTCTTTGTCGTCACCATCCAAACGATTTACACGGCAAATGGCTTGAAACAAGCCGTGGTCACGCATACTTTTGTCTATGTACAAGTAGGTGGCACTTGGTGCGTCAAAACCTGTGAGTAGCTTGTCCACCACAATCAGCAGTTTCATTTGAGCCGGTTCGTCAATGAAACGTTTCTTTACTTCATCTTCAAAATCCTCCGGTGTCTTGCCGTTGAGCATTTTTTGGTAGATGTCGTATTGCATCAACTTTTCGGTATAGCCTTCGCCTTCTCCTTTGATGTCGCTGTGCGATGGGGTAAAGGATGTAACTATGGCACAACGAGTAAAGCCGGAATCTAGAAACAACTGATAAAAGCGGCAAGCATTGTAAATGCTGTCCGAAACCAAAATAGCATTGCCTCTGCCGTTTTGCAAACGTTCACGGGTTTCCATATCCAACAGAATGTCGGCTACGATTTTTTGCAAACGGCCTACCGAACTGAACACCTTTTTCATGGTGCCCCATTTCTGTTTCAGTTCAGTTTTGGCAAAGTCCGTTAATCCTTTGGTTTTACTGTCGAACCAAGCATCTATTTTATCCAGTGAAGTTATTTTCTGCTCTATGTCACGGGCTTCATAACGCAAATCCAATACAACTCCGTCTTTTACTGCTTCGTCAAATTTGTAGGTATGAATGTATTTGCCGAAAATCTCAATGCTCTTTTGCTTGTCGGCTTTCATCAATGGTGTTCCAGTGAAACCTATAAACAAGGCATCATCACCCAAGATTTTACGCATTGCTTTATTCAAATCTCCGCTTTGGCTTCGGTGACATTCATCTACAAACACATAAAAGTCGCCTTTGGGTTTGAAATCTTTGGGAAGACTATTGCGAAGTTCTTCTAAATAGCTGCTATAATCTTTTGATTTTTCTGCACCTTCCTCTTTGTTGCCGAATTTGTGAATCAAGGAACACAACAACCAAGGGGTGGTAGCATTGAGTTTCTCAATTAAATCGGCTCCGCTTTTGGTGCGAAGGATTTGCTCATCAACGCCTTTGAATACTTTTTCAATCTGTTTGTCCAGTTCATCACGGTCGGTAATGATGAGCACTCGGGCATTGGGGTTGAACTCCCGAATCCATTTGGTAAGCCACACCATGGTCAGGCTTTTGCCGCTGCCTTGTGTGTGCCAAATGATGCCCCCTTCACGGTTGCGAATGCTTTCTTGTGCGGCTTTGATACCGAAATACTGATTGGGGCGACAAAACTTCTTTTGCCCACGGTCAAACACCACAAAATCGTGCAGGATTTCAATGAGCCGTTCCTTGCCGAGCATTTCAATGATGTTCTTATCCAACAGATTTTCAGCTTGGGCAGCTTGTTCCCGAATGGGTTTGGTTAAATCCAACAGATAGGAGTCATTCGGATTAAATTCTTCATTTACCTCCTTCCATTTCAGATAATACTTTTCAGGCGTGTCGATGGCTGCATAGCGCAAACCTTCAACATCTTGCCCCGCCATTACCAACTGAATGGTGGTGTAAAAAGGTTTAATGAAAAGGTGTTTTTGGTTATCGTTGTTTTGGCGAATACCCTCAGAAACTGAAACCGTGCTTCGTTTCAATTCCAAAACACCTAAGGCTATACCATTGACATAAATAACAATATCAGGTCTTTTGTTATGCTGCCCTTTGATGGTGACTTCTTCGGCAATGGCAAAATCATTCTCCAGTGGATTTTTCCAATCAATCAGGTAAACCGTTTCTTTGTTTTGCCCGGCTTCTTCTTTTACATTAATGCCATACCGTAGTGCAGCATACACATTTTTGTTGGCCTGATACAAGTCGTCATTGGTGTTGATGGTGGCAATTTTCTTGAACTCAAACAACACTTTGCTAATCAAGTTTTGGCCGTGTCCTTTTTTGGTCAGGTAAGCCGTGAGCAAAGCTTCGTTGATATGGCTATTGTCTTCTTCCTTTTCCAGATTCCCCAAATAGGCGTATTTCAACACCTCCTGAAAAAGCTTGACTACACGATTTTGGGTTGCACGTTCTATTTGACCTACTTTGCTCATACGGTTAATCCTTTTAATGACACGCATAAATCATTTATTTTTTTCAGCACTTCGCTTTCTTCTATGTAAATCACATACGAATCATTTACAGCCGAATAACCATGATTTGTTAAAACAGCAACCAATTCATTACTGTAATTACCAATATCCCTGTAGAAAAAGCGCAACTTAAATTTATTCTGAGTGTAGGAGTATAAAATGTCTATTGCATATCTAGTGTTTTCAAATTGCCAATTATCAATATAAGCACAAGGGCGTTCTTCCCTGTCATCGCCTGCTGCGAAGTAGTAATTTGCTTTTGAATCAAAAGGAGCAAATTCTTTTCCTTCCAAATTATCAAGAAAAAATGAATACGAATACAATTCAGCATGAGCACCGCTCATTCGCTCACCGCTAAATAAGACAAATCCATGAGCGGAATTTTGTCTTACATATCGTTTCCCTCTTAAATAACTAAACAGCTTTGGAGTTAGAATAAACCTGTGACGCCAGTCTGCACCTGTATAACTGTTTTTAATTGTTGCAAGAGATGATGTTAGATTGTTTGCATCAAGCTGATTAAAAATTTGTTTGATGATTTCTCTATGTAATTCGTGGTTTTTGTCTCCTTTCAAAAATCGCTTCCAGCTAATATCGCGGTCGAAATTGATTAAGAAACTTTGGTTACTGCCTTCTGTAATTAAGTAATCGCCTTTTGCTAATAAGGCTCTTTCCCAAACAAAATCAGGGAAAAGATTTATTCCTTTATCACTGAATATCTCAATTGCAATATCCCTGTATTTTATAAATTGTTCCTTGAAGTCAATATCTTCTTGTTCGCTCCAATCACAATGACTATTTGTGTTGAAATATTCTTCGATTCCGCTCAAAAATAGTATAAATCCGATTTGGCCTTTAAAATATTCATGTTTTTCAACTGAATAAAGCAGTTCATCCCACTTGTTTGGTTTTAAGATTAAAAGGGATTTTATTTTTTCTTCTTTAAATTGTATTTCATCGAAACCGCTTATTTTATCCAGTGTTGAAATGTTTTTTAAAATGTTATTACTTTGCGGAATAATTAGGTTTATACCTTGAATGGAATTTGAATACTCCTTTTCATTGTTATAAGGTGCTGTATTCTCGGTTAAGTTGTAAATAACTCGCATCCAGTTTTGCAAACCTTCAATATCTTCAAAACCCTTATCGGTTTTCCATTGAATTAAGTATTGACAATAGGCATGAAGTTTAATCCTTTCAACATAGCCAGCTTGAACAAAAGCATTGTTTACAACAATATCAAACTGTTCTGCTTCATTGTAATGAAAGAAGTCGGACAAATAACTCTTTACCTTTTGGTTTCCGTTCTTTATTAAATCTAGAATGGTTATTAGGTCAATTACAGTCTTTTCATTTAAACATGCATTTTTTGAATACTGCTGAAACGAAATATCTTCGTTGCGTTTATCTATTAAATATTTGAGAAACTCTGCATTGCCAGAATTTGCAGCATAATTATTTACCACAACAGCCCTGATAAAATTCATTATCAGTTTGTCAAATTTCTTTTTGTCTGCCAGCGTGTGGTTCCAAAACAAGTTTGCCCAATCGGTGTCAATTTTATGGGAAAAATAAGTTTTGACATCAACCTGATTTGGTTTATCATCAAAGGTTAGTGTGTAAGTGTGTTTTGCATTAAAGTCGGATTTCTTTAAATGCTGTTCAAATTTTGCTTTAAAGTTTTCGTAAGGTGAAAGTGGAATGCCCCTTGCATTCATTTTTATGTACAAATCATCGGTAAGGTTAAATTCCTTCAAGTCAAGAAACTGGAAGGTTATTACTGGATTATCATGACTTATCAATCTTTGAAAGTAACCATGTGTATTTTTGAACTTAGCGTGAATATCATCGAGCATTATCAGCATAGACTGAATGGTTGGGTCGGTTTCCCACGATAGAAAATACCAACTGCTATCTTTGATGGTTTTTGATAAGCTGTTGTTTTCACCTTTATCGGGTTCTAAAAGCTTTTGCAAATCCATATCCGTTAATAACAACGAATCGCAAAATTCCCTTGAACTGGTGCGAGTTTCATACGAAAACTTTGATTTTTGGCTTTCTCCCTGCTTGCTAAATACCAAATGCTTTCTGAGTTCATTAATCTCACCGTCTTTTATTGCCAAATACCAATGCAATAAAAACAAGGTTGTTAAACGTTGCTGCCCGTCTAAAGGGATGAACTTTGTTTCTTCGTCAATGGCTTCATTTGACTGGTTTCCATATACAAAATCCAAATCCCTGTGCTTTTTATTCTCTTCAAGATATACCAATAGTGCATCTAAAAAAGAATCACGAATTTCGTGGGCTGTCATTCTTCCTTGAGCATAATCTCTTTGGATTATTGGAATCTGGATATGATATTCCTGTATTAACTGAAAAAAAGTTAATCGTTTACTCGAAATATTTCCGTTACTATTCATTGTCATTGCTCACTTGTTTTTTGGGTAAATAATCAACGAGCGTTTCCTCTATAGATTTAAGGTAAAAATCGGCATCGTGTTTATTCCAATACATTACTTCATCAAACTTCTTGCTGTAGGCTTTCATAAAAACATTTTTTGTACAGATAGGAATAAACGTCCCCTGCTTATCGCTCTCCAAAATAATTTTACGTTTTATGGGGAAAAATGCGTTTTTATAACTTCTATTGGTAGCTGAATCCAATAGGGCTAAATTTGATATGGCGCATTTGCTCGGCTCATTATCTTCCTTAGATTCAATTCTTATTTTATTGTAAACGGAGCTAAACCGAGCATCATCAATTTTATCGGCATAGGCAACGTGATACAAGTCTGACAATGTGTTTTTGCTTTGCTCTTTTTCGGAAATGGTTCTAAAAACTTCAATGTTGTTATTTTCAACAGAATCGATATATTGTTTTTGTTCCGATTCGTCAGCAAAACCTGTAAAATATTCAAGCATATCTTTTGCCCATTCTTTGCGGTCGGTGCCTGTAATGTTTTTATCGGTTTGCGAACGCACATGCTCTATATCCCAATCTTCATTCTTGTATAGATTGAATGGAAATCGCATATTCGATTTTTCGTTGGAAAGTATGGTTTGAATGTTGAAAAGCAACAGAACGGTTTTAATTCTATCATCGCCATAATTCAGTTTGCTGATGTCGAATTTCACCTTTTGACGGATTTCATCTTTCAAAAATGCTTTGAAACCTGTTTTTGATGTAATGCTGATGTTCACATTGTTCTTTTTCGGTTCAAGAATATCCTGTAACCTGTAGTTTATCGAAATTAAAAAGCCGATTAAATGATACAACTCCCTGTCTTTGTACCATTCTTCAAAGGTTAGGAAGTATTTTTTTACGCTTAACCAAAGGGTATCGGTGTCGGGGATTTTGTATTTATTTTTGTTTTTGCTTGTTTCAAAATCTTCGTAAAACTTGTAAAAAGTGTATTTTTCATCTTCGCCTTCGGGTTTGTTTTTCATCAGGTCGAAAATGTATTCAATGCGATTGGCGTATTTGCGATTCTTCGATTCGGGCTTGTTGTAAACGAAATACCAAAATGAGTCGTCTTGCAAGGTGTTTTCAATCCTATCCCACTCGGTAGCAATTTGCAGTTGTTTCAACCTGAGCTTATCCACTGCTTCGACATTGTTCCATTTTTTTAGGAACAAGGCTTTTATCAGTTCTGCATTGGTTAATTGAATTTTGCCGATGTTTAAACGGGTGAAAATATCGTAGGAATCGGAACCATCCTTTATTACATACCAGATGACTTTTGTATCGGTTAGGAAAGTAGGGGCAAACTTCGCTTCAGGTGTTACATATTCATTTACTTCATCAGTTGCATTTGCTTTTTTGTCAAACCAATTTTGAATGGCCTTATTTGCCTGAGCGATATGGTAAAAATCGATATTCTTTTCAGCATCCTCTTCTTTTATTTCAGTTAAGAATTTTTCGCTTTCTTCCCTTGTTTCATAAAAGACACGCTTAATATTCTTTTTTCTTATTTGCGATTCGAGGTTTTTCAATATCAAAAAAACGGTTGTAAGGCGTTGCTGACCGTCAATTACTTCCCACTCATCGGCTATGCCGTTTTTCTGTTTTACTACAATGGGCTGCAGGCAATAAAAAGGACGCATTTTACCTTCTTCCAGTTTCGGCGGATTGATGGCAAATCCCCAAATATCTTCCAATAGTTCTTCTACCTGCTTTTCTGTCCATCGATAGCCACGCTGGTATGATGGAATAAAAAAGCTGTAATCCATCAATTGGTTTATCGATTTTAAAACTAATTCGTTCTCACTCATACCAACCTAATTTTCCCCGTTAATAAATTCTGCATCATCCCTAATTTCACTTTTTTGTATTTCTCTAGCTTAGCCTCCAATGCCGCTATCTCCGCATCCATATCGGATAAGATGGTGGCGATGCGGGTTTGTTCTTCTAATGAAGGTATTGAAATTTCAATCTGTTTGATCTTGTTTGGACTAATCTCTAAGAAAGTACTTCCACTTGCATTTTGAATTAAAACGTTTTTTAGGGTTTGCATTAGGTAATATAAATACTCATTGTGATAACCTTCTTTTGCAATTAGTGATTGAAATCCTTGATTGGTACATCCCTCACTCATAAGAATACTTAAATTCCCAATTCCGGCTCTGGTTGTAAGTAGTATCGTTCCGATAGGTAGCATTTTTCCAGAGCAATTTAGAAATCCTTCTTTTGTTATTTTACGAGTACTTTGAAACATGTACTTACTATCACCTATTTCTGTAGGTGTAAACCAATTGATTGTTCCATTCCAATAATTTGGTATGAAGCTACTTGGGGTTCCTCCTCCGACTACCTCACAAACATCCCCCAACTTCTTCACCTCCCAACCCTCTTTCGGTTGCAGCAGTTGTTGCATGGCCCCTTGCTTAATCATTCGCTTTTTGGCAATGAGTTTTTCTAAACTGCTGATCAAGGCATCGGCATCGGATAGGGCGGTGGCTATGGCGGTTTGTTCGGCTTTGGTTGGGGGGATTGGAATTTGCATATCAGCAATCATATCCATCCTTACACTATCTACAGATGATTTTGCTGTCATCTGCATTATTCGATTCAGAAAATTATTGCTGAAGTATAGATAGAAATAATAACCATTTATTCTCTCTGAAAAATTACTTATACGATATACTCTTTGGTGGCAATCGAATTTGCCATTTATGTAGTGCATAACTTTACCAACGCCAACACCATCGCCAGCTGTGAGCACTGCTTCCCCATCAAATGAATATGAATTTATTCTTTCTACAACTTGGGAACGAACAAAAAATGGATAAAGTCCACCTTCAACTCTGTCCTGAGTATTCTTACCCCCAGTTTTTATTTCAGCTAAGTTCTTAATGAAGTCTATATCCCAATCCTCAGGGATTGTTCCGATATCAGTTTGCTTGTATTCTAGCTTTTCTTTCATTTCACAAGGTTTAATTTCGCCAATACATCGGCTGTGAGTGAATCCATTTTAGAAAAGGCAAACCATTTTTTGCCCAGGTCTTTGAGTGAAGCTCCCAAATGGTAAAGTTCTTTTTGGTCTATAATCAAAAAACGGTCGTGGCTGTGGGCAAAGGTTTTGAGGGCAATAGCCGGGTATTGGCTGTTGTGTTTGTCCACATCCAATTGCAGTTGCTTGCTGATGGTTTTGGTGTAAATGGTAGCGTTTACTTTGGGTGAGCGTTTGGCCAATACGGTCAGCACGGTTTCATCCACATAATTATCAATGAGAATAATTTCATTTTTGGCTTTTTTGATGATGTCGGCTACAAATACATAGGCATCAAAAATTTGCCCTTCGAAGAAGATGCCGTGTTTGGGTTCTGGTTTACCTGCTTCTAAGGCTTTAAAAACTTGTTCTAGCTTTTCATCGGTTTTGAGTTGTTTTAATTCTACTTGGTTGAGTCGTTGAAAAATAGCTGCATTATGCTGTATAAATTGTCGCATAGCTACAAATGCTTGTATGATTTGGATGCTGGCAATCACCGCCCTTTCTGTGTTTAAAACAGCTGAAAGCATTGCCACACCTTGTTCCGTAAATACCCAAGGTAAATACTTTCGATGTTGACCTCTCCCTGCTTGATTGTTTAAGGTGCCAATTTGGAACCTTAGAGCTTCCCATTCTTCAGTATTCAATTGAAAAGCAAAAGCTTCCGGAAATCGCATTGGATTTCTTTTTACCGCTCTATTCACGAATTTGGTTTCCGTTTGGTACAGTAAAGCCAAATCATTGTCCAACATCACTTGAACTCCTCTAACTAAGAAGATTTGATTTTGAATATTTTCTTGTTTCAATAGCTCCATATTCGATTCATATTGTGCAGTTTATAATGGAAAACCTTGTAAGTGCGTACTCATAGCGTTTACATGCTAAAGCCCATCATTTCCAAGTGCTTATTTACTCGCTCTTCCAACAGTTTTACCTCATTGGTTTGTTTAGGTAGCGGTGTTTCGTAGCGTTCTGCCAATTCTTTAATTCGTTGGGTGAGGCGTTGGCTAATGCGTTCCATTTCGGTTTTCACACTGCGTTCAATATTGGCCATCCACTTGTCATCTACCACCAGTTGCTTAATCTCCTCTTCGGTGAGTGACTTGTATCGTTCAATCACCTTTTTGTCTAATTCGGTCTGGGCTTCCTTTATCTTTTTATTGAGTTCCGTTTGGTTATCTAATAGCTTAAGGTATTGTTCAAAAACTTCAATTTTGGCTTTCAGTAAAACATATTCTTCACTGTTTTTACCGTGTTTTTTTAATTGTACATTGTCAATTTTCAATTGTCCATTGATACTGGCTTTGTTTACTTTGTCTAATTCTGCAAAATAGCCGTCTTCGGTGTTGTGTTCTTCCTCCAGTTCAGTCAACTGATTGGCAATGGCTTCTTTCTCCGCTTCCAGTTTTTCAATGGTTTGTTTTTCAGCAAGGAAATAGCGGTCAATCACCAGGTATTTTGGCACTAAATCACAATCCCACACGGTGGTTGATTTGGTTTGCTTGATGATACTCAATTCGGCTTTCCAGCCATCGGCAGAAATCTGATAGCAATCGTCTTGCATGACCTCATTCCAATAATTCATCAAATGCTGATAGACATCGTATTTGTCCATCAGGGCTTTGCCTGTGTAGGTACTGAGCACATCTTCCGAAATGCGGTAAATAGTTTGCTTGGGTTTGATGCCTGTTTTGAGTGATTTCAGAAAAGCGGTGTTCTTGGTTTTCCAAGCTTCAAACACGGCATCCATTTCTTTGCTGAATTGCACAAACTCAGCGTGTGAGAATATTTCATTCTTTACTTGAGCCGGCTCTACCGTGAGTTGCGAATAGTTTTTGCGTCCGTCTTTAAATAGTTGCTTCCTCAGAGAAGGATAAACTTTCCAGTATTCTTCCAGTGCATCAATGTCGGCATTAGGTATATCACCTAACAAATGGGCAGCAATGTCTTGAATGTCTTCTGCTTCCTGGCTGTCAATGTATCGTGGAATGTTCAGGTTAAAATCATTCTTCGGGTCGCTGATTTCTTCCACACTTACTAATCTGCTGTATTTGGGCAGTTCAATTTGTTTGTTGAATACGTCCACAATTTTGTGAATGTCCTGTTCACGCAGTCGGTTTTTGTTCCCGTCTTTAATGAAGCCTTTGCTGGCATCAATCATAAAGATGTGCTTGCGTTGATTAGCTCCTTCTTTATCTATTACAATGATACAGGCAGGAATACCCGTGCCATAAAACAAGTTGGCAGGTAGCCCGATAATGCCTTTAATGTAGCCGCGTAAAATCAAGCTCTTACGAATTTCTGCTTCGGCATTTCCACGGAACAATACTCCATGTGGTAAAATACAAGCTCCTTTTCCTGTGCTTTTCAGCGATTTGAGTATATGTAGCAAAAAAGCATAATCGCCATTTTTATCGGGTGGAGTTTTGTAGGTGGCTTTACCTGTTTTAGAACTTACTTCTTCATCTCTTTCAAAACGGCCATAAAGGTCATTTTGTGGATCGAATCCGGTAGCCCAATTTTTAGAGGAAAAGGGCGGGTTTGCAACTATAAAGTCAAATGTTTTTAGATATCCGTTGCTGTCTTTGAAAAATGGATCGGAAAGGGTGCTCTGCCCACGGTGAATTTCAATGGCTTCTTGTCCATGTAATATCATATTCATACGCGTAAGAGCGGCGGTGGCCACATCTTTTTCCTGTCCGTAAATGGTTCCTTTACCATCGGCTTCGTCCAAGGCTTTGAGCAGCAGGGAGCCAGATCCGCAGGTGGGGTCGTAAAAAGTGGTGCGGTTTGTAGCGTCTTGAATGTTGAGCACTTTCGCCATCACACGACTTACTTCGCTGGGGGTGTAGAATTGTCCTTTGCTCTTTCCACTTTCGGTAGCAAAGTTTTTCATCAGGTACTCAAAGGCATCTCCCAGAATATCATCACCACCAGCACGATTTTTAGAAAAGTCAAGAGCCGGATTTTCAAAAATGGCAATTAGGTTGCTCAACCTGTCCACCATTTCCTTGCCTTTGCCCAGCTTGTCATCATCAGCAAAGTCAGCTACATCAATCACCCCTTTTAGGTCGTTGGCTTTTGCCAGCTCACCAATAATGATGTTGATTTGGTTGCCAATGTCCTTGTTGCCCTTCAAGGCTTGCATATCCTTGAAACTTCCTCCTTCGGGAATTTCAATAATGGCATCGGGGTCATTGGCGTATTTATCGCTTACATACTTTACAAACAACAACACAAGAATATAGTCCTTGTATTGGCTTGGATCCATTCCGCCTCTCAGTTCGTCACAACTTGCCCAAAGTGAGCTATATAACTCAGATTTTTTGATTGCCATTTAATCGTTGTTTTATGCTTAAAATATAGATTTGATGTTGGTAAAGATAGTTTTTCTTACTTATAGGGCATCATTCAATACTTCATAAATATAGCCTTAGGGTTTGGCTAAGGTTGGTTCCAGATACCTATCTGGATGTCGGTCATAACTAAGTGTAACAATTGTGCGATTGGCTAAAAGAAGTTTTAGAAAATGCGAAAGGGCGGCTTTTTCTCATACCGCCATTCTGCTTAGCATAACACGGTCAGCTTGTTTGTCTGTCCGCTTTGTCGATAGGGTCTTTATGTCGAGTCCATTTTTAGTTATTGTCTTGCTGTGTCGTCTGTCTTTTTAGCATTGGTGGTTACGTTTCTGTTTATGCCCCCCCCCCCCGAACTTGTGTATATATCTGCTTTACAGAAGGGGCTTGGGGTGGTAGGATGAGCATTCCAAGCTTCTCGTAAGCTGCTTGTTGAGGGGATTACGCTATTGTTTAGTTGGGTGTTTGAGAGAGGTTCCATGGTGCTTCTAGCTCCATAGCGCTAAGTTAGAAAATCTTGTAAATGGAGTTGGTCGATAGGAGTTTTTATTGGTTCAAATCTTTTGGTGGCGATTTGGGTGTAGATTTCGATGGTTTTGGTGCGTGCGTGGCTTAATAGGAATTGGATGTAGCGTAAAACTGTGCCTTTTGCTAAAGGAGCAGGATGGTTTTCTCTCAATGGTTTCGCGCCTACGTAGCTGCTATAAAATGGGTGGTGTTTTTCTATTGACCTATTGCCCCGGTGGTGGCTATGGAGACGATAGTTCGATTCAAGCGCGGTTCCATATCTCCTTGCATGGTTTAATCTCGGGAGTGTAATCTGAATGGTTTCATCCCCACTTGGGGCGGCTTTGAAGAAATTTATATGGTTTATTTTTTATTGTTTCCCCCAATATTGGCTCTATCTGTTGACAGATTAAAGGCCAACCTTTGATGGCACCCCACTTCTCCTATATCCAGTCACTTGCTAGTTAAACAAGCTTGACCAAGGACATATCTGAGGTAAACCCTTCTTTGGGTTTTGTCACCAAGTCGTTTAATTTATATTCTTTCCAGTGGGTCATAGTCTGTTAGTTGTCTGCATCTTGATTTGCAGGATTTAATGATTTATTTGATTTTGTGTTTGCGTTTTAATGAGATTTTATTCCGGCTTTATTTTTCATTTATTTTTAGTGTTGTTTCCATTTCTCAATTCTTGCTTCATATTCTTTTTTAGGAAAACTTAGCTTGGCGTTAATGGTAGTTAGTTCATTAAGTTTAATTATGGCGGTTTCGGGGGTGATGCACTTATGCTCGATTAGTGCATCAAACACCCATAAATGACCGTGCACTTCCACTTTTTGTGTTTTGGCAAATTTTCTCAGTGCATTATCTGAGGTTATTAATGAGGCTTTTAATTTAAGAGCACAATGTAAGGCAGAGCAATCTTTGTCTGAGAGTTGCGGCTTTTGGGCTTGAAGGCTCATAATATTAAGCATGTCATCTACACCTAATTCTTGAATGATGAGTTTTCCGTTTTCAATATACGGTTGAAGTTGTTGTTTCTGCTCGTCATACAATTCGTTTTCAATAATGAGATTAGTAGAATGAAATTCCCAATCGATATTAAAAAAGGCATCTACTAAATCAAGTTTTATCAAGTCTATTAAAATATTGACATCATTTACAACTGCAATCATATTGCCATAAATTCATCACGGAATTGTGCCAGATTTACATTAGACAAACTTGCGGCTTTACTCATAGAAATTATTTCTTCAGCAGTTGCTCTATAAAGCAATTGCTTAAATCGTGATGAATGTTCAATGCCTTTATATTCACCAAAACCAATCTCTTTTTTATGCTTTTCATCCTTATTGACCCAAATTCTAAATCTAATATATTGGTCGTTGGTGATGATTCCCAAATCTTTGGCACGAGCCATAATGGCTTGAATAGAGATACCGTAAGATTCTTTGATACTGATAAGTTCGTTTATTGAAACAGAGCTTCTTTTATGACCTAATTCTTTTAACAAGGTCTCTCTGGGTAAAAGCATGGCTCCTGCAAATTGATGGCAGAATTTTTCTATTTCTTGATGAGTGAACTTTTCGGGATTGATATTGAGCAATAAATGCCCTAATTCATGCAAGGCGGTAAAACGTTTACGCTCTACGGTAAAGTTTTTATTGATTACAATGACTGGTATAGTTTGATTTGCCCAACCAGAAAGACCATCAAATTTTTCATCTGCATCAATTTCTACTACTTTAACATCGTTGTCTTCTAAGATTTCAATGACATTAGGTAAAGCATTGATGCCTAAATCCCATTTTGCCAGAAGTTGACTTACTGCCTTTTCAATATCATCGGCATGTTCAATCACAACATTTTTAACTGGGTTCACAAATCCATTTTGAACGTTAAGGAAGGTCTCCAATTCAATGTAACGTTCTATATTATCTTTTATATTCTCTTTGATAGAATTGGTTTTCTTAACGGTAAGGTTGCTCTTTTTTCTGAATTCAATGTTGCTAATTTCTACGGCTTGAGGTCTTAAGAAGTAGTCAGTTTTAACATCTAAGGTATGTGAAAGAGCAATGAGTACTTTACTGTCAGGCATCATTTCACCTTTTTCGTATTTGCTGATCGCATTGTGACTCACCATTCCTGCTAAAGCATCAGAAAGTTCACGTTGCGAGAATCCCGCTAACAACCTGGCTGATTTTATTCTGTTTCCTATTTGTTCTTTCATATCGGTGTTGCTTAGGTTTACAAAACAACAAGTATAATGCGATATGTAAACCTAACTATTGTTAAATTACTATTCCTGCCTTTTTGAGATTTTGTGTTATTCTCTTTAGAAAAGCAATGGATTGCTCAAAGTAGTTTTTCAGGTTTTCTCAGATGGCTGCAACCTTTTCTTCGTAAAGGATGGCATCATCAATGTCCTTGCCTATGCTCGGTAATTTAGCACTTTGGTGTTGTAAGTAGTTCCACCTTGCAGAAGGTGGCATATAAAAAACATGCTCGGCTAAATACTCGTCTTTGTCTTCAGGATCGGAAGAACTGAGGGAACTACTTGGTTTTGTTCGCTTGATTCTCCTTTTGCCGTTTTTGATGTATGACAAATTTAGAGTCTTAATGCCAAACCGTAACTCGAAAAATCTTGAGGTGTTACATCAGTTTAGCACTCCTTTGTTAGTCTTTATAGAGTGGAAAATCTACTGTCTCACTTGTCAATTAGAGAAAGTGTTAGTTTGTCTGGTTGGCCATGAAAAAATTTGTCTAATATTTTCTGGAATAAGCGGTCGTTGGATTGGTCAACAATAGAAAACAGCGTCATGCATGACTTTAATTTGAGGTCATCCGGAGAACCAAAAATTTTATGGGCATTATTTTCCTCAATTTCTAACAAGGTGAATGTGATTTGCTTGAGTCGAGCGCCGAGTATGGGGTGGTCTAAATAGTTTTTGGCTTCTTCCAAGTTGTTGATGGCATAGTGCTTAGACATTTTACTAAACCCCAATCCTTTTAGTTGAGGGAAGATGTACCACATCCAATGTCCATTTTTTTGCCTAGCTTGAATTTCATGAAGTGCTTGATCAAAAGACCTTTCTTGTGCCTCGAGAAATCTGTTTAAGTCGTTTTTCATTACTGGTTTAATTCATCACGCCAAGCAACTCAATATTTCAAGTGTCAAAATCAGGGGAATGAAGCCATTGAGCCGTTGTAAACTGATAACAAGCCAATCAACTTCATTCCTGCCCGAATATGAAAAATTATGGCGAGAATACGAATGCCGACAGAGTTACTCCTCTAGGCGATTTTCGTTTTTACTATTAAAGTTTAGTCCATTGGTGGTGGCTTCCGGCGGTGCAATACAATACGCTGGGGGTATTTTTTGATTGAACCAACAGGGCGCATTTTTTACATTGGTAGTGGTTGGTGCCTACATCGCCAAGGTTGTTCCATTGGTGATGGCCGCCGCTTGGGCAATTCAAAACGGTTGGGATAGAGGCGCTTTTAAGATGCGTTTTGCATTTTTTGCATTGAAAGTTTTTCATGTGGTGGGTTGTTTGAAGCAATACTCGCAAGGCATCCCGCCAAATGGCGTCGTTGTAATTATTTCGATGCAGAAGTTTTAGGAAGTTAGACGGGGACGGTTTTATAAACCTAGCGCCCCGCTGGGGTTAGATCATAATTGGTATAAATTCATGCGGCATGTTGGCCAAACGGCAGCAGGGCGGGATGTGTTCCATACGTAATTTACAATTCGTAAAAAAGAGTCAACCTTGTAGCCCTTCCCGTAGGAGCGTTACCTTTTACCCTGTGTCGCTCCTACGGAGCTGCTAAAAAATGAGGCCTGTTTTTCTATTAACCTATCGCCCCTCCGGGGCTGAGGATTGGTGGCTTTGGTTAGGCTAGCTCGACTCAAGCGCTGTTGAACATCCTCTTTCACGGTTCAAACTCCGCAGTCAGTTTTCTCAATATTGGACACTCGCACTTTAACATTGTGTTCTCCCATCTCAATATTCCGTTACCTCACTTCAATATTCCACTCACTGTCCTCAATATTGGACACTTACACTTCAATATTCTGTTTTCTCTTCTCAATAGGGGGAGCTGATTTCATTATCGTCAGCTCTTCATCTTACTGAGGTTGTTTCGCTTCTTTAGAGGCTATTGCGGTTTGGTCTCTTGCTTATTGGTGGGTTTTATTTACGCTAGACCTTGGTGATTGGGGGTGTTGGGCGTTTGGTCGATCACGATGGTGGTCACAGCTTAGATGGGTGGATTCCCCTGTGGTTGGGTTGTGGGCATCCACCCATCTTGGTTACTGGCTGAGGAGAGCTGGGAGTTGCTTAATGCTTCACGCGTTCCCAAACTTCGGTCCTGCCAAACATCGAAATGCCTAAATAGCCGCGTATCTGGAGCTTTTCGCCTTCAAAGGAGAGTTTGCAGCGGTAGGTCTTTCCGTTGTTAGGGTCATATACGCGCCCGTTCACCCATTGTTGGTCTTCGTATTCCAGGTCTCGCATCAGCACCATCCCCAGTATGGGCTGTTTCCGTAGTTTGGGGTCTTCGTTTTTGATGTCGAGCTTCGGACTTCCATCCGGATGATGGGTGTCTTTGCCCCAAATCAGTTTTCCAAAATAGCGGTTGCCTTGTTTGTAGATTTCTATCTTTCCGTCTTTCTGGGCGGTGAGGTAAACGCCTAGGATCCGGTCTGCTTGGTTTTGTGCGCTTAGGCTAAGGCTGGTTAGGAATAGTCCTGCCGCCATCACCCAGGTTAGCTTTCTTGATAGAAGGGTTGTTCGAACTTTTGTCATGTTCGGTTTCGTTTTTTCTTTTGAACAAAGGTTGTGGTGTTTGGTTGATGAAATGGTTGGAATACTGCGTTAAACTTTTGGCGCTAACATGCGGTACATCACCGGTGTGACTAACCGGGTAAGTAGGGTGGAAACTATGAGTCCGCCGATTAAAACCCAAGCAAGGGGCGAGTACAACGGGTTGTTTTCCAATACCAGTGGAATTAATCCTCCAATGGCGGTCATGGTGGTGAGGATGATGGGAAGGAAGCGGGTTTCGCCGGCTTCTTCGATGGCTTCGTCTAATCCTTTGCCCTGACTTCGCAATAGGTTGGTGTAGTCCACCAGTAAGATGGAGTTCTTCACTTCAATGCCGGCTAAGGCGATTATCCCTACTACTGCTACAAACGAGAGGGTGTTTCCGGTGAATAACAAGGCCAATACGGCGCCGATGATGCCCAATGGAATCACGCTCAAGACGATTAAGGTGCTTTTAAAGGTTCCGAATTCTAATAAAAGGATGGCTAGAAATCCGAATACGGTGATGAGGATGATGGTGCCAAGTCCGCCAAAGCTTTCTTTGGAGCTTTCCACTTCTCCGGCTGCTTCCAATTTGAAACCTGACGGCATGGTTATCTTATCTAGTTGTTGCAAGACTTCTCCGGTCACTTCCTGGGTGTTGTATCCTTGTTGAACGTAGGAGGTGACGGTGACGTAGCGGTTTTTGTTGTAGTGATTGATGGTGGGTACGGAGCTTTCGAATTTCAGTCGGGTAAGCTGGCTTAAGGGGACCAATGCGCCGGACATTGAAGAGATATAGACTTTGTCGAATGCGTCAACTGTAGGCCGCCCGGTGGTGGGGACTTTCAAACTTACGGCTCGGTTTTCATCGGTTTGGTCTTTGTAATTGGCTACTTGCAGTCCGGCAAGTCCAAGGCGCACGCTCCGGTCTATTTCAGCGGTGGGGATGCCCAACATGGCAGCTTTCTCCCTGTTGATGTCCACTTTGAGGTCGGTTTTATAGGTGCGAAGCGGATTGTCGATGTAGAGGGTTCCGGGGGTTTGCTTCAGCACTTCGGTAACCCTTCCGGCTAAGGCCCTGAGGCTGTCGAGGTTTTCTCCAAAAACGCGGATGGCTATGGGTGCTTCTATCGGTGGACCTTGTTCAAACTGTTTCACTTCAATTCTCGCTTCCGGATGGTTGAGGAACTTTTCCCGAAGTTTTGCAACACGCGCTTCAATTTCGGGCAGTGGCATATCGTTCAATCGCACGAAAAGCTGGGCGTAGTGGCTGGTTTCGTCTTTGCTGTTTTCGTTGTAATAAACTTCCGGATTGCCTTTGCCTACGTTGGTGAATACTGATTTTACGTCGGGCATTTTCAGGATTTCCTGCTCTACCATTTTCGCAACTCGGTCGGTGGCGGGTAAGGCACTGCCTAAGGGAAGCTGAATGTTCACCAAAAACATGGGTTTTTCAGATTTAGGAAAAAGGCTGAAGCCTACCACTTTGAACAGCATCAAACTGCCTATGAAGAGCAAGGAGGCCAAGGTTAAGGTGGTTTTTGGATAGGCCAAGGCGCGATGCAGTAAACGACGGTAGGAGCCGGAAATTAGTCGTTGAAGAAATTGAAGAAAGAGGTTGCCTTCTGCGTTTTCGTGCTTCTTGAGCAGCAAACTCGACAGAAATGGCACAATGGTGAGGGAGACAAACAAGCTGGCCAAAACGGTGGTCACTACTGCCATGGGGAGGGAGCGGATAAAGTCGCCTGAACCTTCGGGAAGAAATAGCAAGGGCAAGAAAGCGACTATCAAGGTGGCGGTACAGCCTAAAACTGCCAGGCTTATTTGGTTGGTTGCTTGAATGGCGGCTTCTTTACGGCTATATCCCATGCGTAGAAATCGCTCTATGTTCTCTACTACTACGATGCTGTCGTCCACCAATAGGCCGAGTGCTATCACCATCCCCACAATGCTGAGCTGGTTGATGGTGTAGTTCAAGGTATCGAGTACAAAGAGCCCGATGGAGATAGAAAGTGGTATGGAGATCATCACCACCAGCGATGCGCGTGTTCCCAGGGGCAGCAGGGTGACTAAAACCAAGAGGATGGCGATAAGAAAGTCGCGGCTGAAGTGTCCCAATCGTATGCCCACATCTTCGGCTTGCACAAAGCCTTCTTCTAGTTGTATATCGGACGGAAGTTGCTTTTTGAACTGGTCCACCATGGGCTGCACTTGTTGTTGAATGTCGAGGATGTTGGTTCGGTCCTTCTCATTCATGGTGATGAAAATGGCGCGTTTCCCGTTGTATCGGGTGAGGTATTGTTGGGTTTTGTCGGTGAGGGAAACGTCTGCAACGTCTTTCAAATAGGTCACAGCGCTTGGTCCACTGCGTATGATGGTGTTGCGGATATCGTCGAGGCTGCTGAAGTCGCCGGAGGTTTTCACGTTGTAGCGCTTCATCCCTGATTCCAGGCTTCCACCGGGAATGTTGGCGGCTTCACTTTGGATAGACCCGATTACTTGGTTAAGAGGAAGTCGCAACTGCGCTAGTTTTTCGAGTGCTATCGATATCTCAACTTCTCGCTCTGGTAACCCATGCAGTTTCACTTTTTTCACTCCGGATACGGTTTCCAGATTTTTCTTCAGCTTATCGCCTTCGGTTTTTAAACGCAAGTAGCTGGCCTGGTCCGAAACGAGGGCCATTTGACGGGTGTTGACGTCGGAGGAGGAGATTTTCCGCACTTCTAAGCTCATCATATCGGGCGGAAGGCTTCCTCTTAGGGCGGTAATTTCTCTGACGACTTCATTGTATTTGTTATCAATGTCTTCTCCCCATTGAAATTCTACCTGAAGTACTGCCAGGCCATCGTCGATGTTGGTGCGAATTCGCTTGAGTTTGGTGAGTTCGTTCAAACGCTCTTCTATTGGATCTACCACCAATTTTTCCATGTCGTTGGGGCTGGTTCCCGGGTAAATGGCGACAACCACGTACATGGGTGCGTTGAAAGGAGGGTCTTCTCCGCGAGGCATATTCAGGAGAGAGCTGATGCCTAATGCCAGTACCATCAGGAAAATGATGATGGTAAACTGGTAGTTTTTTACTGAGAATTCGGCCAGTTTCATGGTTTATTGGTAGGGGTTAATGAAACTGCTGCCCCATCGCGAAGTAAGTGGGCTCCTGAAGTAATCACCCGGTCTCCTGCTTGTAGCCCGGCGATTACGCCTGCATAACCTTGAAACAATCCGGCCAAGGTTGCGGTAACTGCTTTCACGGATTTTCCATCTTTTTGGAGTACAAACACCCTGGCTTCGTTTTCATTGGCTTCTAGGAGGGCTTCTACCGGTACCAGGAGGAGTTTGCCGGCGCTGGAGGGCTGTATGTTGGCTTTGGCAATAAGTCCGGAGGCTAATGCGGTGTTTGCTGGAACTTGATTGAGGCGTAGTCCTATTTCAAAAGTTCCGGTCATTGGATTGGCGGCTTCGGCGAGGTCTGTGAGGGTGGCTTGAAGGGTTTGGCTGGGGGCTGCATCGAGGGTGATTTGTGCGAGGTCGCCTCTTTTCAACCGCAACCAGTCTTTGTCGGAAACGCCTGCTTTCAGCATCCACTGTCCTTGTCCGGTGGCATTCACTACCAATACAGGATTTCCGGCGCCTGTTACTTCTCCTTCATTCATGAGTTTAAAGAGCACTTTGCCATCTGCTGGTGCACGTAGTTGGGAGAAGGATTCTTGGAATCCGGCTTGTTTCAGGCTTTGCCGGGCAACTTCTAAACCGGTGCGGGCATTTTGGTATTGTTCTAAAGTGGCAGCGCTGTCTTCGTATAGCGCTTTTACTCGTTGAAAGTCGCGTTCTGCTTTGTTCACGGCTTCTTCTGCTTGTCGTGTTTGGCTGCTGATGGGGGTGAGGTCGAGGGTGGCCAGCAGCTGTCCTTTTCGGATGGTTTCCCCTTCGCGAACGAGGATGCGGCTGATGACTCCGCCGGTAGCGAAGGAGAGCCGGGTTTCCCGGTCGGAACTTAAGCTGCCGGTGATGACAACGGGCTGTGCGAAGTTTTGATGGATGACTTCTGCTGCATGAACGGCAATGGGAGCATCTTTTACCTCGGTCGCCGGTTGCTCTGCCGGACTACAGGCTGTAAGCCATAAAAGGGGGAGGAGATAATAGGGTTTCATCGGGTACGATTGGATGGTTTGGATGTAGTTGGAAGGGTTTCTTGGGCGGCAACGCGTTCCCATTCTGCTCTGGCGATAAGTCGGTCGGTGAGGCTGAGGCGCTGCTGGATTTTTGCGGTGGTGTATTGTTGCAAGGCTTGGCTGAGCTCTATGGGCAATGCTTGTCCTTGTTGGTAGCGCACTTGGGTAAGCCTGTAGAGTTCTTCTGCGAGTTTAAGTTGTTCGTTGATGGCGTTGAGTTGGGTGGTTGCTTGACTCAGCTTTCGGGTGGCTTGTTCCAGTTCAAGTTGCAGCAGCCGCTGGGTTTCATCGGTTTTACTGGTCAGTTCTTGTTGCTGAAAACGGGCTTGTTGTTGGCGATATCGGCTTTGATTGCCTTGAAAGAGGTTCCAGCGCAGGCTTAATCCTCCTAATGCATAGGCTTGGCGGTCGCCAAGGTTGAAGCCAAATCCTTGAAATCCGAGGTCAGCAAAGGCGGCAAGCTCCGGCAATCCGGAAGCGCGGTGAAGTCGCTCTGCTAGTCGCGTTTGCTGTAGTCCGGAGGCTAGTTCTTGCAGCTCTTCGCGTTGGTTCATTGTTGGGTTGCCTGATAGGGTTTGCTGCCAGGGGTGGGTGGTTTGAAGCATGGTGGTGTCGCGGGTTACCGGGGTCTCGGCGTTCCGGTTGAGCAGGAAGTTAATCTGCATGGTGGCAAGCACTTCTTGGTGTTGGAGTTCTGAAAGTTGGCTGTTGAGGGCGCTCAAGTCGCGTTGTACTTGCAGCCGGGCCGCCGGAAGTGCCAAGCCTTGCTGAATGAGCCGCTCGGTGAGTTGGAGGTTGTCGTGCAATAAGGCTTCGGCAGATTTCAGGATTCGGATGCCTTCTCCTGCTTTCAACCACTGGAAGTAGGCTTCCCTGATGGCTTGTATCAACTTGCGCTGGTAAACCCGGATGGCTGCTTCTGCTCCTTTTACTGCTTCTGCACGGATGGCGGCATTCAAGCTGGCAGTCCGATTGAAGAGGGGCATCGAGGTGCGGATTTTACTGTCGTGAAAGTTGTTGGGAAGGAACTGCTCGCTTACGTTCTCGATTTGTGGAAATGCCTGGCTTTGGGTGAGCTGGTTGAGTGTGCCATAAACCGGGTTGAGCAAGGTGCCAACAGGAAGGTCTATTCTTCGTCCTCCTTGTGCCAAGGTGTAATCGGCCATCAAACTGAGGTGGGGGAGGAAGATGCCTTTGGCTTCTTGGAGTGCAGCAATTTGCTGGTTGAGTCGGAATCCGGCTTGTTGCATGGCGGCATTGCTGGCCAAGCCTTCGGTAATGAGTTGGTCAAGCACGGGGGTTTGTGCATGAACGTGGGGGAGAAAACCGGCGAGACAAAGGATGAAGAGCCACTTTTTCATGTTAGGTTTATATTATGCGTTAAAAAGATGAACAGTGTTCACATATGGTTAAAAAAAATATCAGACGGCAATGAGTCTGACCATTTCGCTGGCGCAATGGTGTACGATGGCATCCAGCTGTGTTTCGGGAAAGAAGATGAGTCGTTTACGGATATGCAAGCTGACCATTCCGTGCAAAATCGACCAGAGCATGAGGGAGGCTGCATGGGGGTCTTCAATTTTTAGTTTTCCGGCTTCCTGGCAGGCTTGTACGGTTTCAAACAGGGTGATGTAGGCTTGATGGCCGCAGTCCCAATCGTCTTGTTCCACTACATTTTCAACCGGTGTTTTCATGATGAACATCAGGTCGTAGTATTCAGGAAAGTCATGTGCGAAGTGTAAATAGCGGTCTGCCATTCCTTTTAATCGCTCCATGGGATCTTCTAGGTGTAGGATTTTAGCGAACTCCTGATTCAGTATTCCGAATCCTTGTTCCATGATGGCTTCCAGGATTTCGGTTTTGTCTTTGAAGTATAGGTAGATGGTAGCAGGGCTGTATTCGATTTTCTCTGCAATGTTTCGGATGGAAGTACGGTCGTAGCCTTCCTGGATAAACATTTCAGTGGCGGCAGCCAAAACCAATTGGCGCATCTGAAGTTTTTCCCGCTCTTTTCGTTCAGAAATTCCCATACTTTATTTACGATGTAAAATTACTGAACGGTGTTTATTTTGCAAGTGCTTCCTGAAATTTTATTTCAAGAGTTAGGTCGTCTTTCCTTCATCAAAAATTGGCATCGAAGCAAACTTTCACGCTAAACGTAGGCACCGAATTTATTTTGTGGAGGAAAGCGGATACAGGCAGGGCTTCGATGGGCTGGCGTCGGTTGTCAGTGAGGCTATTTGTAGGTTCAGCAAGTAATGACCGTCTGTCACCTCGTTGGGCACGTAAATAAGCTCAGAAATGGTGGCATGAAATCTTGGGGCTTCTGGAAAGCGCCACCAGCGATGATGGGCTTCTAAGGCGCCTCCATCTTCTTCCCGGTCCACAGATGGTAGGTCGATAAGCAAATGGTCAAACCCTTGTTCAACAAGGAAATCGGCGGCATCGGGTTCTAAGTACACCGGATTTTGTCCGGAGTAATGTTTAATGTGCTTGCTGTCGTCGTTGGGAAGGGTGCGTATGAGGATGGCCTTGGGAGCTTCTTCAAAGGGATGTTTAATTAAGGCCTCCTCCAAAGCGGATTTTCGAATGGTGAAGTCGCCGTCGGTTCTTGGTTCTGGTGTTACGGTTACCAGTTGAGCCAGAAAGTGAAATTCTTGGAGGCAATCATAAAGGGTCACGCGCTCCAGGCTGATATGGCCTAAACACTCGGTATGGGTGCCGTTGCCATGGGCATTGAGCGTCAGGTTTTCGCAATTACACCCGGCTCCTGCGGCCACTGAACCGGTAAAACTCCCTACGGTGATGGGCTCAAACCGGGCCTGTGGTATATGAAAGGCTGAGATGGTGGCCCCTTCGTGCCTGATGGGAATGGATAGGTCGATGGGTTTGCTGAAATCTATTTGGTAATTGGTTGACCCGAATTGAACCTGTGCAATCATGTTCGAAGATACAGGCTAACAGCGTTGGTAGCGCTTCTTTAATTAAGGGGCCGGATTGGTAACGTTGGCGGATGGGTTGGTGGGGGTAGGAGGTGTTCCTGTTCCGTCTGTTTGGGTGGACTTCTTCAACCCTAACCATTCTTTTACGTTTTTCCAATATTCTTTCACGATGTTGGCCGGGCCTGCCAGAATATCTTCCGGCTTTTCAAAATCTCGTCTCAACGAAATACCTACTCCTTGGCGGTAGTTGGAGTCTTTGTTAACGAAGACGCGGTCATCGATTTTGTTGAAGGCTTTCACACGGAATCTGCCGTCTTCGGTCACTTTGTATTCTATCTGAAAGTCGCCACCAACGGCTTGATTGCTTCTTCTTATTTGCTCATTTCCCACATCCAAACTTCCATCAATAATCACCCGATTGTCGAAGAGGGTGGTGTTCAAGGCTACTTGCAGTTCTCTCCGGGCGGCATTGTTGGCGGCGGTACTTTGTTCTCGGTAATTCACGCCTACGTTTACATTGCCGGCGTATTTAGAAATCCAATTCGATAATTGTGTGGAGAGGAGCTCGGAAGCGGTATTCAATCCGGCGCCTACGCCTTGGGTTTGCAGGCTTTGTTCAGAAAGGAAGCTGCCCATGATCAACAGTCCGAAAATCTGGCGGTTGAGTTCTTGTTCGTTGTTGTTGATGTTCCTCAGCTGAACTGCAACCGGATTCGACAAATCGTTTTCATTGATGCCGGGAATCTTGATTTCTGTCCCGATGTCTGGTTTGAGTAGGTCGCCGGTGAGTTTCAGGTAGGTGTCCACGGAGAATCTTCGGCTAAACTGAGAGGAGTCGATGCGGACACCGGCCATGCTTTCACTACTCAACAAATTATTGACATAGGAGCGGGTGTTGTAAATGGCTTTTACATCGATGGCGGCGTGCAGTGGGTCGCCGGTCCAGGTGATTCTGGACCCTTCCTGAATCTTGAAGTTTTTATTGACGAGGTTTTGGAAGGTAAAGAGGTAGTCGCCCTGGGTAAAGGCGTATTGGCCGTACATCCTGAAATCACCTAGGCGGGTGTATTCCATTTTTAAATCGGCCACTCCTTTTCCTTTGATGGCATCGCCTCCAATAGGGTCAAGGACAAGATTAACCATAGCGTCTGGGGTCACTTTCAGGTCTAGTTTCACGGCTAATCCGGAAAGCTCTACTTTCTCTTTCTCTATGTCAGGCTTGGTGGTGTCTTTACTCAGAAATACGATAAAGTTGTCGTCACCCGAAAGTTCAGCTTCTCCAAATGGAAGGGTGATGGCGGTTCCTTTCTCGGTTTTTGCGTTGATGTCGATGTCGATTTGTGAGATATGTCCATTAAACCGGGCATTGCCTGAAACATATCCCTGACCAAAATAGCGGGTTCCGGGACTCATCTCGGTGTTCAGGACTTGCACATTTTCAGCTTCTATATTGAGTGCAATGCGGGTGTTTCGGAAGTAATCGTGAAGGATTTTTCCGGAGAGTGTGGCCTTTCCACCTTTATCATCGCGGATGGCCATGTTGTTGAAGTCGATGTCTTTGTTGGTGAATAGAATTCGGCTGGATGCGTTGTAAAAGGTGTTTAGATAATCTACCCGAATGCGGGCATTCTCCAAGTCCACATAGCCTTCAAGCAAAGGATTGTCGAGGGTATTGTAGAGGTGTAGTTTACTGGTTGCATATCCGCTCAGTTCGGTGAATTCCGGCTTGAGGATTTTCTCCAAAGGCTTCACGGTAGAGCGGTTAAGGGAGATGTCGATGTCGAGGTCTTGGCGTTCTGCAGCTGTTCCAACGAATCCTTTGAATACTGCCACGGTATCGGATTCTCGAATCATGCTGGCGTTAAGTTCTACCCGTTCAGTTCGGGTGTTCCAAAAGGAGTTCACGCCTAAATCACCAAGGGGTTCTCCGTCGAGCACCAATTCTTCAATTCCGAGATTCCCACTGATAATGGGTTTTTTCAACACAGAGTTGATGACCAAATGGCTATTCAGAAATCCTTCTAAGGAAGTTCCGGCGGAAGCCAACAGGGGGTTCAGCTGCTGAAGGTCTATTTCTGTCAAGTCCACCATGAAGCTATCTGCTTTCTCTTCGGAAATCATTCCGTTGAGCAGGATGCGCTGATTGGCTTGGTTCAAACTTAGGCTGTTAACCAAGGTTCCTTCGGGTAACAGGGCTATTCTTCCATCTTGGGTGATGGTCCAGCGGTGCGAATTGAGTTGGAATTGGGAGGGCTGGAATACAATGGTTTTTTCTTGGTCTAAATCGAGTAGTGCGTGAATATTAAAATAGTCGTTGCTGTTTTTGCCGGTGAGATAAGAGGATAAATATATGGTGTCGTGGTGCAGTCGAGCGCTGGCCATGAGGGTATCAAGTACCAGGCTGTCGTTCAGAAGCATTCTGCCGGATTCTAAAGTTAACTTGAGGGTGTCGGGTTGACTAAACCCATGAATGATGAGCGAGTCGAGACGAAGATTGCCACGCTTGAATTGTTGGGCTGTGAGAAGAAAATCTAATTGAGCCTGGTCTTGGTTGTATTCTCCTGTTAGCACCAAGTCTGATGCTTCAAGCTGTTTTTCTCCAGCAAAATGTGCCAGCTCGCCAAGTTGCTTTACCCTTCCGTAAAGTTTCAACTCTTGTCGATTGTTGGTGTTTACTACACCAATTGCAGATTCTTTGATTTGCTTGCCAATGAGCCTTTGAATAGAGCTTTTTAAGCTAGATAGGGTGTAATCCCCTTCAATGTTCAGGTCGAGGTAATCGGAGCTTAAACTGATGTTTTTCTTGCCGGCTTCCCTCCAGGCTCTAAGCACCACTTCATCTTGATAAAGCGGATATCCATTTCGTTTTACATCCAGTTGCTTTCCATATAAAGTGCCGCTTAAGTCATCGAGTTTGATGCCTCTTAGGTTAAGCTGAAGGCCTCCGCTGAGTTCAATGGTATCCTTACCGCTGAAGCCAAGTTTATGAAGATTTAAATATTGGATGTCGGAAGTGAAATTGAAAAAAGGAAGGCTGTCTCTTAAATCTACTGTTCCATCAAATTGAAACCTTCCATTGGGGTCTTTGGCGTTGATTTTCCCGATAAACAGCTTGTTTTCCAGGTTGCCATTCACCTGCATATCGCGGTAGGTATATCCGCTCAGGTCGATGCGCTGAATGGCTACGTTCAGATTGGCTACTGCGGTTTTGAAACTTTTACCTCGGGCGTTTAACTTGCCATTGAAGGCGATATTTTTTACGTCTTCGGTACGAAGAAGTCGGCCTAAATCGAAGCCATTGGTTTGAACTTCTCCCACAAGGCTGGTTTCTTCGCTGCTTAAATCCATGGAAAGATCACCGTTTAGGTTTCCTAATCCGCTGACTAGATTGGCCTGTGTTTTAAATTTATTCGGATAGCCTTCAAACCATCCTTTTGCTCCGAGAAATCCAAGGCTGATGACTTCTTCGGGAAGTTTCACAAGAGGAAGCGTTGACTGGATGTCGTTAACCTTCACCATTAAATTATCCATTTGGAAACGGATGTAGGTGTTTTTGATGGTAGGCAAACCTTCCAGTTTGGCATGACCGGCGAGGTAGGATTCACGTCCAAAACTCAGGTGTAAATCTTTGGCGATGAGCCTGCTGACGGTTCCTCTGAAGTTACCCGCAAGCCCAATAAAGCCTTTTACTTGTGCGGCTTCAGGACTGAAAAAATGCAAGTCGGAAGCACCTAAACTCGACGGCCTTAGCTGTGCGTTTAACTGCACTTTATCGTTGAAGCGGTCCCAGTCAGCGACTGCTTTCACCTTGAGCCTTACGCTGCCGTTGAAATGGGTGTAAGGGGTTTTCAGCAGAATTGAATCGAGCAAGATGGACTTGTCGTTCATGCTGAAATGTGTTGCGCAGGAGTCGATTCTGAATCCTGAACGTTCTTTAAACTTGAGGTTGTTCAGGATAACATGGATGGAATCTTGGCGGAAATAAAAATCTTTAGCGGAGAAACTCAGTTGGTTTAAGCGAACGTGATTAGGGCTAAAAATTCCTGATAAATAAGGTTGTCCTTTCTTCTGATAATGTATCCTTCCTTGGTCAAAGCGGAAGGAGCGCAGGGTGATGATCCAATCGAAGCGAGTGGGTTTCTGAAGGGTGTCAGGCTGGTCTAAGGCAAGCGCTTTTTCAATAAAATAGTAGTTGAAATTACTATCACCTTCTGCCTGATATAGGTTAAGATAGGGCCTGAAAAACTGGGTATTTCTTAAAACAAACTTGCGGTTATTGAGTCCTATTTCTCGAATATTGAAAGAGAAACGGGTGATGTAGAGGAGGGTGTCTTGCTGTTGATCGCGGATGAGGATTTGATCAAAGGCTACTTCACCTTGGGTGTTGAACATAAAGTTTCCCACCCTGACTTCTGTTTTGAAGGTCTCACTGGCCAGTTGTGCTGCATACTGAGCAATCGCTTTCTGGACAGGAGGGCTAAGAAGTGCCAGGAAAATGGCAAAAACAAGAAAGAGCAGAGAAAAGAAAACCCATGCCGTGATGCGAAGGGCAATCCTTACACCAGGGCTCTTTATGGGTACTTCTTGAATATCTGTTTCTTCTTGCATGCGTTCGTGAGTGGGCACAAACCCTCCAATATGTTGCCAAAATAACGCATCCCAGCCGTATTTAGGGTGTATGGGTGTGCTTTTTAGCGGTTTATTAGGACTTTTGCGCCATGAAAGTGCTTTTGGCGATAGAAACTTCCTGCGACGATACCGGCGCGGCCGTGATCAATCTCGACGATGGCGAGCTTTTATCTAACGCAGTAGCCACCCAGGAAGTACATGCCAAATATGGAGGCGTGGTTCCTGAATTGGCGAGCAGAGCACACGATGAAGGGATTTTTCCAGTTGTTCTGCAAGCCTTGGACGATGCCAATTCCTCACTTGAGCAGGTAGCAGCAGTGGCCTTTACCAAAGGGCCCGGTCTAATCGGTGCTTTGGTGGTCGGAGCCGCTTTTGCAAAGGGGCTTGCCATCGCTAGAAACTTGCCGTTAATCGGGGTGAATCACATGCGAGCTCACGTCTTGGCCCATATGATTGATGCTCCAAAGCCGGATTTTCCGTTTTTATGCCTAACTGTTTCGGGTGGTCATACCCAATTGATTCGGGTCAATGGGCCTTTCGAATTTGTACTTCTGGGGCAAACGCTAGACGATGCGGTGGGAGAGGCGTTTGATAAAGCGGCTAAGATGCTCGGTCTTGGTTATCCGGGTGGGCCCATTCTTGATAAACTTGCGGAATCCGGAAACCCTATGGCGTTTAAACTGCCTCAGGCCAGAGTCGCTGGCTACGATTTTAGTTTTAGTGGATTTAAAACCGCAGTAAAAGTGCTCATTGATCGTGAATCAAGTTCAAATCCGCGATTTGTGGATGATAATCTTCCTGATTTGTGTGCTTCTGTGAGATTTGCGCTCGTTGATACGCTTATGAAAAAGTTGGTAGCCGCTTCAAATGCTACAGGAATCAAACGATTGGCCATTGCAGGCGGAGTAAGTGCCAACAGGGAATTAAGAAGAAGATTAGAAGCGTTAGGAAATACAAATCGTTATCAAACGTTTATTCCAAAATTTGAATATTGCACCGACAATGCCGGCATGATTGCCATGACGGCCTGGTACCACCATCAACATGAACTATTTGAAAATGCGGCTGTCAAGCCTAATCCCCGCCTTAGTCTGGATACTGAGTTTTTACCCCTCAATAAGCCAAGCTCAGAGTCCTAATCCAACTAAATCGGCTTTCGGAGGACAGCAAAAACCGGTTGTTACCACCCGGATTTTATTTGTGTTTGATGCCTCCGGTTCTATGTACGAAAAGCTTCAAAACAATACTAGAATCAATGTGGCCAAGAAGCTTTTGGCCGAAATGGTGGATACTTTGAAGAAGCAGAATAACACTCAAATCGCATTGAGGGTTTACGGACATCGCTCCGAAAGAGGGGAGAAGAACTGCAAAGACAGCCATCTTGAAGTTCCTTTTTATGCCAATAACCATGAGAAAATCAAGGAGAAAATCAAAGGCATCGTGCCAAAGGGAACTACGCCTATTGCGTATTCACTGCAAATGTCCGGCGATGACTTTCCCGCAGATCCTCTGAGTCGTAACATCCTCATCCTCATTACCGATGGGTTAGAATCTTGCGACGGAGACCCTTGTGCGGTTTCTCTGGCGCTCCAAAAAAGACATGTGGTTTTAAAACCGTTTATCATCGGAATCGGATTAAGTCCTGAGGTGAAAGATGCGTTCGAGTGTATGGGTACTTTTTATCCTGCGGAGCAGGAAGAAGGATTGCGCCGCGCGTTGAAGTTGGTGGTTGATCAAGCCGTGAACAAAACCACTTTTCAAGTGAGCTTGTTGGATTCAATGGGGCGTGCAACCGAAACTAATTTACCTTTTACCCTCTACGATAAAACCTTAGGCATTGATCGTTATTCTTATATCCATACGCTGAATGCCAAAGGAATGCCGGATACCCTTGTGGTCGATCCTGTGCATACTTACAACATCACGGTGCATAGTAATCCACCTGTAAATGCTTCGAACATTACGCTAACGCCAGGTCGTCATAATACCTATTCAGTTAAAACCCCTACCGGACAGTTAGAGATACTCATGGGTGGAAACGCAGGCAATTATCTTCGGGCTGATGTGAGAAAGTCAGGGACTTGCGAAACGGTGATGGATCACGACATCAACACCCGCCAGCGTTACCTCATCGGCAATTACGACATCGATGTACCAACACTTCCTCCTTTAAAGTTTCGCAATGTGCGGGTGAGCCAATCAAAAACCACGAGAATTCAGCTGCCACAACTTGGCATGCTCAATCTCTCCGTGTTCGGTGATGGATTTGGTTCAATCATGAAAACCGAAAATGGCAAGCTGGTAAAAGTTTACGACCTCAACTTAGGAAGCCGTGGCGAAACCATTTATTTGATTCCAGGCGATTATCGCGTGTTATTCCGTTCAAAAGCAGCCAATAGTTCACTTTTCACCATCGATAAACCATTTAGCATAAAGTCTGGCGAGACGTTAAATATTAAGTTGTAAGCATCGACTTTCGTTCAACTGTAGGGCGCAACCAGATTGTTAAGTGGCTCTTTTCTTCCTTAAGTGTAGCGATGAAGCTACGCGATTTACTCTGTTGAAGTAGTTTCACGGGTGTTTTATTGGCATGTAAAAACTCTACTGCAGAGAAACTAAAGTAACGTTTTAGGCCAGAAGTTGCATTGTCAGGCAACGTCAGAGTCTATGAGATTTTGCGTTTTTTGTTTGAAAACAGAAGAAAAACCAATCATTTTTGCCGAAGTCAATGAAGTTTGCCCGCTTTTTCAAACAGTTGTTTATTTGGACGCTTGTGCTTCAAGTGCTCAATAACAGTGTTGATAGCCCTGAGCTACTTCCGGCTTTTTTACCAGAGAACCTAGCCTACAACGAGCAGGAATCTATTGCCGAAATTCTTTTTGAGAAAGTCTTCAAGCAAGGCAACCTTATCTCAGAGCACGACGAAGATGAGTCGGATGAGGAAGGTATGGGACTCAAAAAAATGATTGACCGCATTTCAATTTTGAAACATAAAAGGTTGCTCCTTCACCTCTTGCCTGAGTCTACCACTTTAGTATTGGCAAGCAAGCAGGCTGTTTGGAAAATGCCTGACTTAAAAGGGGTTTTACAGCCACCGAAGCGGTAGATCAAAAACCTGATACCCGTCTTAAAGGCGAGTAATTTTTGATTTACCAGACTTTGAAGCTTAAAACCATTTCATGAAAAAGTATTTTTTGGTGGTTTTTGCGTGCCTTTGTCTATTGGCATGCGAAGAACCCATCGAGCAATCCAAGAGCAAAAAAGTGCGGATTGCCAACATTCAGTTAACCGATGCCATTGTAGAAAAGGAGTATCCAGCTCGACTACGTGCATTTCGTCAGGTAGAAATTAGAAACAGAATCAGGGCCTATATGGAAGCCGTTATGGTGGAAGAAGGAGCTGAAGTGCAAGAAGGGCAGCCGTTGTTTAAGCTCAGTAGCAAGGTGCTGGAAGAGCAGGTGAGTAAGGCACGAGCTATGCGTTCTGCTGCGTTAGCGGAGTTGAATGCAGCGGAATTGGAGGCCGCCAATGCTGAGAAATTACTTCGTGAGAAGGTCATCGGAAAACCGGAGGCAGAGCTTTTTCAAAGAAAGGCCGAAGTGATGCGTGCCAAAGCAGAGGATGCTGAACTTAGCCTCAAGCAAGCCGAAATTGAACGCTCTTACTGCCTCATTAAAGCACCATTTTCAGGTCGTATCAATCGAATTCTTCATCGCGAAGGCAGCCTCGTAGAAGAGGGAACTACGTTAACCAGTTTAACCAATGGGAAAGTAATGTTCGCTTACTTCTACATACCCGAAAAAAGGTATTTACAATGGGTTAAACGTTTCGGGAACAAGCCCAATCTGCCAGTTCGCTTTCGTTTGGCTGATGGACAAATGCTAAGCAAAGCCGGTATCATCGATGTATTGGAATCTGAGGTTGATGCAGCCACCGGGACGGTTGGGGTGAGAGCCAGAATTGAAAATTCGGTGGACGAGCTGTTACATGGAGCTTCGTTGACTATGCTCGTTTCAGACACTTTAAAGCAAGTGTTTACTCTACCTTACAGTGGGCTGGTAGAGCGTCAAGGGCGCTACTTTGTATATCAAGTTAACCAGCGCAATCAGTTAGAGCGATTGGAGGTAAATCTATTAGGAATCAGAGATGAATCTGCCTTTCTCGAAAGCAACCATCGTTTGAAGAATGCCCGTATTGTCTCGGAAGGTGCGGCTTTTCTTCGCGAAGGCGAGCAGGTTACAATAGAGAATCAACCTGAAAAAACCACAGGCAAATGACTGGCATTTTGAAACGACCAATACTGGCTATTGTCATTTCTCTGCTCATCACTTTTGCCGGTTTGCTGTCTTGGAACAACCTTCCCGTGAGTCAGTTTCCGGCCATTACGCCCCC
>JAIXUI010000097.1 GCA_027484125.1 Bacteroidota bacterium
AAGGTTGTATGCTAAAAAAGTGCTTTTAAATGAATTTAACATATAAATAATACGTTAGAACAAATGATGATAATTGAGGTGAGATAGTTGGAAATTTCAGCCTAATTCATAGCAGATTGGCCGCCTAACTTTAAGTGAAAATTAGCTGGTTGAAATACCCATCAGCCGGTAAATGGAAGCATGAAACCAAGGAGAAAAAACAGGTAATTAGGTCAGCATTTACTGACTTAGGGTATCTGCTTTTTTTAACGAAATAAATGGAATTGAAAAAAGGATAAGGGGTGTTAATAAAGTTGTTGTGAAGTAATAGGTTGTTTGTCTCTGGTCAATAATAGGAGTGGCATTTCTGACACTTGCTTCTGATCATACCTGAGACAATGGTACTAATAGAAGTTATAGTAGCGGAAAACTGAGCAAAAGGGTTGCAAAGTCAATAAATATGCAACCCTTTTGTCCGTTGGAAGCAGGAGGTTAGAGGTCGCTGCCTAGTTCGTCGCTTAGTTCAGGATTTAGCACTTGGTAGCTTTCAGAGAATCCCATCACTACTTGAGCATGTTTTCTTTTTTCTGTGTTGAAATTAGCATAGGAAAAATCGCACTCAATAAGTCTGATGCTATTGATGTTTCCGCCTTCTACATATAAATGCCTTAATGAACAGCTTACGAATTCGGTGCTGTGGATGTTGACTGAATCCCACCGCGCATGATTAAAGTGGGTTTTAACCATGATTGACGAAGAGAGATTACAGTCAGTCAAGGTAGTTTTTGCAAAGGAACATTTGCTGAACTGGCACATAACCGCTTCCAGATTGTTTACTACCGCATCTTCCATTTGCAATCCTAGTACTACTGTCTCATAGGTCTCTAGGCCAAAACTTAATCCAAAATTTTGGATTTGAGAGAAAGAAAAATCTGCATAACTCACATCTCCGCCATAAACTTGAAAATTTGTAAGGTTGCACCAGGTGAATTGCGCATGACTCAGGCTAGAGTCGTTGAAGGTTACATCAGACCAAGTCGATCTTTTTAGGTTAGAATAAGCTAGACTGCATTTTTTAAACTTACTTTCTTTAAAGAGGGTATCCTTTAAACGAGCATTTTTGAAAGAACATTTCGAAAGCTTATTGCCAGACCAGTTGGACGAGGTGCCATCAATGCCACTGAAATTGAGCTCTTCCAATTCATTATCTGCCCAAAAAGAATCTTGCAGGTCAGCTCCTGAAAAGGATATACTCATGAGATGGTTGGAGTGGAACCTGCAATTGTTGAGCATGGCGTTATTGAAAGAGGAATTATTGATGGTCATTTTTTCAAATCTTGATCGGCTAAGGACCGCATGATTTAAAGTGCAATGACTGAGTTGTGCCAAGTTAAAGGTACAACCTTCCATGTTCGCAAAGCTTAAATCCAGCACTTCAAAGCAGGTGTCGTCAAAAATGCACTTTTTAAAACTTGTGTTTCGTGCTACACCGAAACCGAAGGTGGTATTGGTGAAGTCAACCTCAATGAAATCCGCAAAATTCAATTTGGACTCATCCATTTCACAGCCTTTGAAGGATACATTTTTGAATTTTGCGTTCGAGAAATTTGCACTTCTGAGTTTTGCATTTTCAAAGGTGCAATTGATGAAAGTAGCTCCCTGAAACTCGGCATTTTCCAACATAGCATTGCTGAAGTCCACCTCGTTAAAAGCGCTGTTGTTGAATTTGGCTTTCGATAAATTACAGTCTTTATAACTGGTTTTATACACACTTATCCCTTCAAGAAGCGCTTCTTCTAAATCGGCCTTGTCAAAGTTGACTTCACGCATCATCGAATGTCTTAAATCGGCATGATGCATAAATGCCTTTATAAAAGACGAACGATGAATCTGGCATCCTTCGAGTTTGGCTTCTTGCAGGGAGGCTTCATCCATGTTTACCTCAAGAAACTCTGAACCTGAAAACATGACTTTTTTTAAGGATGCTTGCTTAAAGTCAGCCTTTGAAAAGATGTTATTAGTCAATAGGCCTTCTTCAATCGACACTTTTTGAGCATAGATTTCTGAAAGCTCACTTCCTGCAATTCGTAACGATTTAAAATGACAACCTTCTATGAAATAATTGGTAAGTCTGCACGCTAAGAAGCTTTCCGCTTCGAAATCGATATCGTGTAAGCCTGAATCTTCAATTTTGCATGCTTCAAATCTTAAGTGCTTTCCTGTTACCGAGTCAAGTCCAAACTTGACTAGCGATGTAGCTTTAATGCTTAGGTATTTTACCGTAGCATCTGCAATTTTCACTCCTCTGATTTTTGATTTTGAGAAGTGTAATCCTTCTATTTGGCTGTTTTCAATCTTGGCGTTGACATGCAAGGAGGACACAAATGAGGTGCTGGCCCACTTGGCATTTTTGAATGTTATGCCCTCTATCTTGGCTTGATAGAAATGGATTTTGTCCATCGCCAGCTGATCATAGTTGTCAGGAAGAAGTTCTATGGACTTCAAATAAGCATTCTGTGGATGATTGGCGAGTGTATCCACGAATTGTTTGCGGTTTAATTTAGTGTTCAAGGGAGTATTTTAGGATTAGGAGTGGGCATACCTCGGTTTGTGAATACTGGAATTGAGGTTTAAACCAGTCAACTTGGTTGAAGGTGATATCTTTGAAGTAAGATCTTGTGAAATCGGTTTTGTAGAAGGAGCATTTTGTGAAGGTGGTGTCGTAAATCTTACAATGTCGGAAAGAGGCTTCTTCAAATAGGCAGTTAATAAAAGTGCAATTCGAAAAAGTGCTACCAGTAAAATCAACTTTCGTAAAGTCAATTTTCTTGAACACTATTCCTGACAAATTGGAGAAGATTATCTTTCCAAAGCTCAAGTTGATGTTGTATAGGCTCTCATAAGAGCTATGCATAATTCGCAAATTGATGCCTCTCAAGTCAAGGCAACCTTTATGATTATCAAATAGTTTTGAGAGCTCAAAACTATCAAAATCAGGTTCCTTTCTCCGGGCTTTCAACCGAAAATAGTCGTTAAGGGTAGTTTCAGAGAGGTAGCGTTGACCGTTTAAGGTGACTTCCCAATAGGAATCTCTTGGTTTAATGTGAGCAAACTTTCTGTTGAATTGGTGAGGAAGACAGTTGGCAAAAGCACAAAACTCCTCTATCGTGTAGAATGTTTCACCTGCGTGAAGGATAGGCATTGGAGGGTAAGTGTTTAATTGTTGATGAAGGGCAAATGTTCCGGATTGAATCCAATGCAGTTGCGAACTTCTTGGATTAGCTTGGTATCCACTTGCCAAAAATAGGCGAGGGTTAAGTCGCATTCCTTGAACATGCTTTTCTTGAGATTAGCCTTAGTGAAGTCAGAATAGCTCAAATTGGATCGTGAAAAAACAGCTTCTTGTAAGTCCGCATTTTTCCAACATATCTTTTGAAGATTGCAGTCTATAAACTCAGATTGAGCCAAGTTCACGGAGTGGAAATTGAACTCAGCCAAGTTCATTTCAACAAACCTACAGGCGCTTAACTCAAATTTGGAAGGAGGATTTCCCAGAATTCCACTTCTACTTACCATGGTTTGTTTAAAGGAACATTGATGGAAGATGCTCGAGTCCCAATTGGAGTTTTTAAAATTGGCGTGCTCAAAGTTGCAGTTAAGAAAGAAGTTTTTGGTAAACACGTTATCTCTCCAAATGGAAGAGGAGAAGTTGGAGCCAATGGCACGAGATTCCCGGAGGGTGCAATTGAAGAATTGAGCCTTTTCGAAGTTGCAATCGGAGAGGTTTACATTCGAAAAGAATACTTGAAAGAAGGTTACTCCTTGGCAATCTAAGCCGCTCAAATCTTCATGGTCTATGCTAAGGAATTCCACCCTTCTGGAAGGATTGGTTTCCGGATCAAGTAAATCTTGGAGTATTTTCTTTTTCATCCCTGGCTTAACAATTTGTTGTAGTTATGAATGCTGCAAAACTCCTTCAGTGAATTCGTTCGTTTTAACGGTGCCTAATCCTTCAGAGTTTGAAAAACTTGCCTCCTGGAGTTTAGTGAAATTCATGGTTGTATAGTGAAATTCACTGCTTTCAAAGGTTGAGGAACGTAGATCGGCGTTATCTAAAGTAGATAGTGAAAAGTTGCAGAAGGAAAACTTTGATTGGGAGAGCTTGGCACCTAAGAAGTTTGCTTGTACCAGGTCAATTTCATCCATGTCGGAATTTTTCATCACAATGCCAGAAAAATCAGTTTCCCTGCAAGAACACATCATCCAATTGGCGCCACTGATCTTGGCATGGCTTACGTTTGCGTTATCGAAGTTTGCTTCGGTGAAGGAGGTTTCATCTAGAGTGGTACTACTTAGAATGGCATTTTTAAAGTTGGTACGAAAGCCTGAGGCGCCTTTTAAAGTGGCTTTATAAAAGATACTGTTTTTAAAGTTGGTTTCATCATATTCGGTATAGTCTAGACAGGATCCATAAAAATCACAGCGCTCCGCTTGTGCCCTGTCAAAGATTGCATTAGACAGATCAACTTCATGGAAGATAGATTCGCTTAAAAGGGTGTCATTTAGGCGGGTATATCTCATGTTACAATTGGAGAAGTTGATCTTTTTCAAATTCAATTTACTAAGATCCAACCGATTGAGGTTCAAATCTGACAAATCAATTTTGCTTTTTTTCTTGGTCGCAATCATAACGATAATCTGAGCCCTGCTAACATCAGGCTTATCTAGTCCAAACATTGAACTCGAAAAGTCGGAATAGCTTTCCTCGCAAACGAATTGCTGGTTGAGGAATTTGAATGCTTTGAGGTACCGCTTTTTTATCCATTGTTGAACAGTTTCAGTGGGTACTTGCATCTCTGTGGCTATTTCGGAAAGGGCATAAAAGAGCCTTCCGTTGATTTGTATGGACATCGGTCGAAAGATTTAGGAAAGTTGGAGTTGGGGAAGTGCGAGGAGAGCCGTTTTGCTTAAGTGACTTTACGCTTTATACTCAGGCCAATACAACCATCGAGTTTAGCTCCATCAAGGTTGGCTTGTGTTAAATCGGCGCCACGGAAGTCAGCTTCTCTGAGGTCAGCATTCAGGAAATTAGTTCCGGATAGATCGGCATACCTAAAGTCTGAGCCCATTAAAGCGGAGTGGGTAAAGTTGGCAGCAGTGAGGTTCGCATTAGCAAAACAGGCTTTTTCTCCGATTGAAGAGTTGAAGTCAGCGCCTGTTAAGTCAGCGCGGGAAAAGACGGCATTCTTGAATTCCGCTTTAGAGAGATCAGAATTCCGAAAATGAGCTCTTGCAAAGCTAGAGTGACAGAGGTTTGCAGCAATCAGTTGAGTGTTGTCAAAACAAGCTTGCTGGAAGTAAGAACGGTATAAAATGGCTCCGGTTAAATTGGAGGATTGAAAGTTGGCACCCAAACCTTCACAGAAAGAAAAGTCTGAATGACTCAATTCGGAATGTTCGAACCGAGATTGAACAATACGAGAACTGATGAAGAAAGAGGAATAACCTTGCAGCAAGGAAAAGTCACAGTTCTCCAAATTAGCTTCTTTGAAGAGCGTTTTAAAGCAGTTGGCCTTTATGAATACGCTCCCGCTTGCGTTGGTGTTGTCCCAAATAGAATGGCTTAAGTCAGCAGATTCTAATATGGACCATCTAAAGGTAGAATGGTTCATGACAGTTGATTCCAATTTTGCGCATCTAAAGTCAATCCAGTCGCGTTCTAGGTAACTTAAAGTTGCTTTGCTTAAGTCCTTACCGCTTAGCAATAGCATTTTACTTCTGCTGAAGTAGTCGATTAACCAGAGGAAGGTGTTTCTGTCAACAGCCATGATTTCTCCTTTTTGAAGCTTCAAGTTCACGTGCCTGATGGACTGTAGGCTTGAAGATAAAGTTAGCGCTAACAATATGATGGGAGTGAGGATTCAATCCACACTGAATACAGTAGAGAGGTGAACTTTTAATCGAGCATTTAAAGAGGGAATTAATGCAGTTTATCATACTTTTCAAGTTCGCCTTATTTTTTACCTTATTGAAAAAGGTGAACAAATGTATAGGTTAATTCCTGGACTTTGATGCACGCTCTCAAAAAAAATCAAACATTTTTTTTATTATACTATAATTGACTGATTAATAGCGATTTAAAAAGCTTTAAGAATTGGCATTTAAAGAAACATATTGATGGATATCTGATGGATTTTTCTTATCCATTTTTACAGATAAGAAAACCTTTAAATTACTGAATTATCGTATGTCTATTTAGTTTGATTTCATATTGAAGAGAAATTTAACATGAATACTAGATTGTAATAAATATCAACAAGTAAAAAGACTCGTTTTGTCGTTTTGCTTATTTACGGATAAGAGTAATTAAACGTTAGTATTGAATGTTTTGTTAATTGGACTTTTAAAGAGTAAAGTTTACGATAGCGTTGAGGTTTGCCGTAGGAGCGATACAACGCACATGGTTCCGCTCCTACGGAGCTACAGGGACGGTGTTTGTCTTTTTTCTATTAACCTGTCAGCCCTACGGGCTTGGGAACATTTTGATGATTGATGCAGAAGGAAGGTTGAAATCGAATCGATTATGCGAAGCGTCGGAACGACTTCGTGAAGTGTCGAATCGATTATGCGAAACGTCGGAACGACTTCGTGAAGCGTCGAATCGATTATGTGAAGCGTCGGAACGACTTCGCGGAGCGTCGAATCGATTATG
>JAIXUI010000084.1 GCA_027484125.1 Bacteroidota bacterium
CCGGTGAAGGGATCGATGGTCATTAACCCACATTGCAAAAACTGAACGTAATACTTGATAGAATCTAGGCTTGAGAAGGTAGTGTCTTTCTCACCTTGGTAAGTCCACACTTTCATGCGCTTGGGTACTTCCATGGCCTTGAGAATAGCGGAATCATTCTTCTCACCCAATTCATCCTCGAGTTTATCATACGCCGGCGATTTCTTGCACAAGTTCAAGATGAAGTTGGCGGTATCCTGTCCATTCTGATCTAACCAAGGTTCACGTTCTTTCCAATGGCGGTAAAAACGGTTCTGCAGTTCATTCATCTTGGCAGTTACGGCCTCTTCAGCCTTGGTTTGAAGGCGAGAATCGAGGGTGGTGTAAATTCTTAGGCCGTCTTCATACAAATTATAGTCGTTGTCTTCGCACCAAGTTTTTAACCTTTCCGCTAACCAGGAGCGGAAATGTAAGGCGATGCCTTCGCGATGAGAATCAACGGTCATTCGTAATCCTAACGGGCGTTTTCTTTCTCGTTTTAAAAAGCTTTGGCTGATTTTATCATACTTCGCCATTTGCTCTAATACGGTATTTCTTCGGGCTTTGGCCTGCTTGGGTCGTGTTACTGGATTAAACTGGCTTGTCCCTTTCAACATTCCCACTAAAAGTGCGGCCTCGTGAACTTTCAGTTTTTTCGGACTGGTGTTGAAATAGGTTTTTGCGGCCACCTTAATTCCGTAAGCATTATTCCCGAAGTCCACCGTATTTAAATAGAGTTCGAGAATCTCGTTTTTGGTATAAAAGAACTCCAGTTTGTAAGAGGTAATCCATTCTTTCAGTTTTGCAATTACCATTTTTACCCCAGGGATATGACCAAACAAGCCTTTAGAATTCCCTCTTCGGGTTTTATAAAGGTTCTTAGCCAACTGCTGGGTGATGGTAGAAGCGCCACGCGCATCTCCGGAAACAGTAGAAAAAGCCGCGGCACCTAATGCTCGGTAATCTACCCCGTGGTGTTCGTAAAACCGGATGTCTTCTGTAGCGATAAGCGCATCAAAAACGCATGGTGCAATGTCTTTATAAGATACCGGACTTCGATTTTCAGTGAAGTATTTACCTAGCAGCACACTGTCGGCAGAGTACAACTCGGAAGCGGTAGCCAATTTTGGATCGAGGATGTTGTTGACACTGGGCATGCGCCCGAACAACCACAGAAAATTGAGCTCCAAGGCCAAAAGAAATCCGACCAGGAGTAACAAAAACGTATAAGTCCAGGCACCTATTTTTTGCCAAACAGAGCGGCCCGACTTTCGGTTGAAGACTGAAGGTCGGCTGATGAATCGAAAGAATGCCTGAATGCGGCCACTCTGCCAAATCTGGTATATTAAAGCACGAAGTTTTTTCAGGTACTGCACGCCACAAATGTGCAGATTTTTTTGGGGCTGTTTGAGTAGTTTTGTACACCCTAAACGCCGATTTATATGCAAAATATTCCATCTGTTGACTTGGCAGACTTTCTTTCCGGCAATCCGCAGCAAAAAGCTGCTTTCGTACAGGCCCTCGGTAAGGCGTATGAGGAAGTCGGATTCGTGGCAGTTCGTAACCACGGTCTCACTGAGTCTATCAGCAATAACCTTTATGCACAGGTTAAACGCTTCTTCGATTTGCCAGTAGAAACCAAGTTAAAGTATGAAGAATCTGGCAATGCCGGACAGCGTGGCTATATCTCATTCGGTCGTGAACATGCTAAAGGAATGACAGCCGGTGACTTGAAAGAATTCTGGCATTTTGGACAGATGGTTGAGGATGACGACCCGATCAAGGCCGAATATCCTGACAACATCTTCTGTGAGGAAGTCCCTGAATTCAACGAAGCCGGCTTACAGGCGTATAAAATTCTCGAAGGTACCGGACGTGAAATGCTTCGTGCTATTGCGTTGTTCCTCGGCTTGGATGAGCACTTCTTCGATGCTAAAATTCACCACGGAAATTCTATCCTTCGTCCTATACACTACGGGCCAATCCTTCATGATCCGGGCGATGCGGTACGTGCCGGTGCCCACGAAGACATCAACCTGATTACCTTATTAATGGGTGCTTCAGCAGATGGATTGCAAATTTTGAATAAGCAGGGTGAATGGATTGCCGTTACGGCATTGCCTGATCATTTGGTGGTGAATGTTGGCGATATGTTGCAGCGACTCACCAATAACCGACTTCGTTCTACGACCCATAGGGTGGTAAATCCGCCTCGTGAGCAGTGGGGAAGCAGCCGATACAGCATCCCGTTCTTCTTGCATCCACGCTCCGAAATGCGCCTCGATTGTTTGCCTGAGTGCATCACCGATGACCGACCATTGGCATATGCTCCCATTAGCGCCGGCGAATACCTTGACGAGCGCTTAAGAGAAATAGGATTGAAGTAATCACAAAAAAGCCCGGTTTATCCGGGCTTTTTTGTGGACTTTCTGAAGCTTCACGCAGTTCTTTGCTGTGAATAGCAAGGTTATTTTACTCCATCCAGCTACTTGAACACAATTGCGCTCAAGTAGCTGAATCAAATGTTTACCGTTGTTTGATGACTTTTACGAGGGTGAAATCTTGTTCTGTCTCAATTCGGAGGGTGTACAATCCATTAGCGAGTGCGGATAAATCCAACTGCTGGGTGTAATGGGTGAGATTTCCTTCGAGGAGTCTTCGGCCATTCATATCAAACATTAGGTAACGGGCTTTATCGCCTAACACAAGTTGTTCAGGAAGTTGGATCGTTAGTAGGTCTGTGAATGGATTCGGATAAGCATTTACATTGCCGTTGAGTGTGATAGCGCTGGTTCCGGTCATTATTACTTGAACACTATCCGACATTCGCGACAAACAACCATTGGCATCAGTGAATTGAACGGTGTAGAATCCGCTGTTTTGTGCCGTTAAAGTAGTGCCATTCGCATTGCTGATAGGGCTTCCATCGAGGAACCATTGGTTGTTTTGGCCGGCACTGGAGGTAAGTACAGCTCCGTTCTGGGTGATGACAGGTTTAGCAGGCCGCGCTCGAACAACCATGACTAAAGGAGAAGAGACCGCTTGGTTAGTGGTGTAGCAGTTTCCACTTACCGTCATCTCTACAGTAAGAATGTCGCCATTATTCAAGTTGTTGTTGGCATAAACCAAACTTCCTGAACCCACGGTGTTGCCATTGAGCTTCCAGATATAGCTCGCTGCCGTACCCTGGTTCACCGGAACTGCGGTAAAGACTGCGGTTGAGCCTGCACAGAGTGCGCCGGATGGGCTGCTGCTGATGCTAATGGCAGGGCTTACCAGCGGACTTACGTTCATCACCAAGCTGTTAGAGGTGACGGACTGCGCACAAATCAGCGATGACTGCATCACCACGGTTACGGTATCGAAGTTTTGAAGGCTGTTGGTGCTAAAGATAGCGGCATTGCTTCCGCGTACTTGTCCGTTGACTTTCCATGTGTAAACAGGCGTTGCTCCTCCTTGAACCGCGGTTGCTGTGAAGCTAACGTTATTGCCTGCACAAAGGCTGGTTTGGGTGGCCGTGATGCTAACGCTGCTGATTACCGGACTGCCCACTTGAAGGATAATTCGATTGGAGGTTGCCGTTTGGCCTTGGGTACAACTTGCTGTTGAAAGTACCACCGCTTCGATAGTGTCAAGGTTGGTAGGGTTGGTAAGTACGAAGGAGGTTCCGGTTGCACCGTTGACTATTTGGCCATTTAACTTCCAGCTCAAAACTGGAGTATTTCCCGCGTTTTGAGCAGAAGCAGTAAATGTAATGGGCGTATTGGCGCAAACAGGATTGGCTGAGGCAATAAGGCTGATACTAGGATTGGTTACTGTTGCTACTGAAACTACTACTTGGTTACTCCAAACAGCAGAAGGATTTGCACAAACTTGTTGGCTGACTAAGCGAACGCTTACCGTATCCTGGTGCTGTAAATTGCCGGTGATAAAGGTGGTACCAGTTGCCGTTTGTAAGGTTTGATTGATGTACCAGAAGAGTTGTGGGTTGGCGCCTGCTTGCTGAAGGTTTGCGGTAAAGCTTGCAGGTGCTCCGGGACATAGGCTGCTATTTCCTCCACTTAAGGTTATAACTGGCGTTACTACCGGATTTACTTGGATGTTGATGGCGTTGGAAAGTGCAGAATCTACTAGTGCACAAGTTGCTGAAGTGCGCAGTATACAATCTATGGTATCGCTTGAGGTGAGGTTGTAGCCTACCCAACTGCTTCCGGTTGCTACAAATACGCCATTTTTCCTCCATTGGAATAGGGGTGCATTTCCTGCATCGGTCGCGAGGGCTTGGAAGATGACAGAATCTCCGTTACAAATGCTGACTTTATTGGCCTGAATTTGTACGGAAGGCGTCACAGTTTGTGCAAGTTGAGGTACCCATATTGCCGAACGAACCAAGGCAGGAACTGCACAGCTCGCAGAACTTTGCATGGTCACTTGAATGCTATCGGTATTGTGAAGGTTAGAAAGTGAAAGGATATTTCCTGTTCCCACAATTTGCCCACGATTGTACCAGAAAATGACCGGATTTGGCCCTCCTTGAGTCGTTAATGCACTAAGGTTTACACTTGTGCCGGCACATAAACTTCCTTGAGGATGCTGGATGCTGATGGATGGGGTGATATTTGGTAAAATGTTAAGGATTAGGCTGTTGGAGTTTACTGTTGAAACGGATGCACAATTGTTTGTGGCTATCAATTCACAACTTACAGTGTCGCCATCTTGTAAAGTGGATATGGTAAAACTAGAAGATTGGATGCCTCTATATTGACCATTTACTTTCCAGTTCAATTGTGGATTATTGCCTGCTTGTGTAAAGGTAGCGGTGAAGGTGATGGGTGTGCCTGCACAAGCTTGGCTTGCGGTTGCCGAAATCTGAATAGTTGGGATGATGCCGGTGTTGATGGTCACGGTTGGTGCCAATACTCGCAAGGTGTCAGAAGTGCTGCAGGCCGGCAATTGGGTGATAACCGCTTCTACTACATCGCCGGCTTGTAACTGGCTATCGGTGTAGAGATAACTGCCATTATTTTGATTTTGTTGATTGCGTTTCCATTGAATACTTGGCGTATTTCCAAGGTTGGTTCCGGTTAGGGTAAACTGTACCGGTTGGCCTTGACAAATGGTACTGGCGCTGGCGGTTATGGTTGCGGATGGAGTAATTGATGGACTAAAGTTGATAGTCAAGCTATTCGAGGTATCACGCTGTACAGTTGCACAAGGAGCATTCACAATGACGATACAGCGCACTAAGTCGCCGTTTTGCAAATTGGCGGTATTAAAGCTATTTCCTGATTGAGATACTGTAACTCCATTGACTTGCCACTGATAAAGCGCATTATTCGTACTTCCACTCAGGTTCGCCATAAATTGTAGGGTAGAGCCTGAGCAATTGTTGCCTGCAAGTTGCTGAATGTTGATGGTTGGCGAAGCAGCACTTTGTACGTTCATAAGAATCGCATTCGAAGTGTCGGAATTCTGAGTAAAGCATCCTGAAGCTGTTTGGAATAAGCAACGTATTTCGTCTTGGTCGCTTAAGGCGTTTAATACCAATGTGCTGCTGTTGTTCCCTACCACATTGCCGTTTTTCATCCAGGTGTAGGTGCCTCCTGTTCCTCCGCCAACAACACTGGCTGTAAATGTTATGGGTACTCCGGCGCAAACGGTTGTATTCACGGTTGAAATACTGATTTGCGGAGTGCTTCCTTGGTTAACGGTCATGTTGATAGGTGTCGAAACTGCTGTTGATTGGGTCACACAGCTCAGCGAAGAAGTGAGTTTTACTCGCACTTCGTCTCCATTTTGGAGGCTGCTGCTGGTGTAACTGCTGCCGTTTCCGCTCACCACTTGACCATTCACCAGCCATTGATAAGTTGGGGAGTTGCCAGCTTGGGTGGTGGTGGTGTTGAAGGTCACTGCGCTTCCCTGGCAAATGCTGGTGGTGCTCGCAGTTAAGTTAACGGATGGGGTAACGTTCGGAGTAACCAAAAGTGTTACCGGAGAAGAAGTGACACTGGTTACTTGCGAGCAGGTAGCATTGCTTACTATTTCGAGGCTTACCACATCGCCGGAGGCGAAGCTGTTGCTGCTGTAAACCGGAAGGTTAGCGCCTACCACATTGCCATTGAGTTTCCAGCGGTAGGTAGGACTGCTGCCTGCATTGTTGACGGA
>JAIXUI010000153.1 GCA_027484125.1 Bacteroidota bacterium
ATCATGCTAGCGGCCGCCGCCTACAACTTCAAGAGGGCGATGCGAAAGCATTCGTCTTTTATTTTGCCCCAATTGGAATGGATTTATTTCTGCATTTCCAACCTCCTAAAACAACTCTTCGGCTGGAAAATGGCTTTTTAAGGCTCGACTACCTAATCCACCCATATTTCTACCATGGTTGATTAGAATTCGAACATGAGGGGAATGCGTTGTTTCGCACGGATAATTTCGTTTGGAGCCGCGATTAATCGCGGCTCTACGTGGATTATCCATTGTCAAGCATAATAACCATCATTGAAAATACGCCCGACGTGTTAGGTGGAATGGTTTTCTAATTTGTAAATCACTTCCGGGAAAAATTGGCATTATAGATTGGCAAACCGAAATGAAATATTCTTACCGAATAATAATTTCATGAAATAATATGAATTATAAATGCTGTATAAGCTGCTTAAAATAGTGCAGTAAATAAATCATCTTCGGTGAATTGAGGATAATCCAATAAATATCCTCTTTTGACATTCCAGAAGCCAATCAACGAAGTAAGTCATAAACGCTAATCAAAATCTTCCAAAAGGAACCAATCGATGTTTCTAGCGAATAGTTAACTCTCTAACCCCTCTGAATACTTTCGCTCAGTATTCGGTAGAGTTCTGCTAATTCCGGTGTCGGTTTGAGCAATTCTAAATGCTTATTTATGACCGTTTCATCACCGCGAATGGCGGGTCCTGTTTGTGCGTCTTTAGGGCCAATTGCCAAAGCTTTGGTTAAAGTTTCTTCCAGAAGTGGTTGAAGAAGGCGAAAATCTAACCCATTTTGTTGCATCAACTGTGCGGCGATGGTATAACAGTAGTTGCTGAAATTACAGGCGAAAACGGCACTGAGGTGAAGCCTGAGTCTTCCTTCGGAATCAAGTTCCTGAACTTGCGGGCTTAAGCGATGTGCCAAAGCCAGCAGTTCTGCTTGATCCGCAGCAGAGGCCTCTATTAAAACCGGAACTTGACTCCAGTCAAGCGCGGGTTTATTTCTGTGAAAAGTCTGTAGCGGATAAAGTACACCTCTTCGGGATGCCGGCAATACTTCCATGGATTGCGAACCCGAAGTGTGTAACCAAAGCGCTCTACCCCATTCTGGCTGTTCTTTCAAAAGTTGAGCGGCCACAATAGGTAGTGCGCGATCGCTAACGGCAAGTAAAACAACCCTCGGTGAACAAGGTTCGTTGAGCGTTAGCTGTAGCGACTCTGCGAGTTTGAATGCGTGTTCACTCTCGCGGGCGTGTATAGCCATGGAAATTCCAGCTTCACGGAAGCGGAATGCCAGATGATGGGACACGTTTCCGCTTCCGAAGAGGAGTAAATCAGGCTGCCTCACGGGCCTCCTCCCGACGAGCGTCGTGGTAGCGGTGCATCACAGACATGCTAAATCCGATAATCAGTACCACAGTTCCAGCCCAGAGCATGTTAATCCAAGGGAAAACCATCGCTTTCATGATGATGTAATCCCTGGCTTCCGGAATTTTCTCCGCGATGGCGATATTGAGGGTTCCTTTATCTGGATTTAAGCTATTGATTTTAATCCGGATGCCTGCATTATCGTCTTCTGACTCAAAACTCAACACTGCGCCGCCACGGATGGCATAAACGGGCTGAAGAATTCGGTCTTGATTGTCGAGGGATCTGATTCGGAAACGGGCCATAACCGCCACTTCGGCACCTTCTGCCTTGGCTTTCATGTCGGCGGGAAGTTTGGTGCTGAGTCCTTCGTATATCATGAGCTGCTGTCCTACCATTAAAGTGTCGGTTTTCTCTGCTTTAATGTCGAAAGGTATAGGGTCTTTCCAGGATTTTCTTTCTGCTTTAGCTTCAGGATCTGGCACTTGTGTTACGTGGGTGTACAAGTCGGAACCGAGGAAATGGCGGGTATCAGGGCTAGAAATCAAGCCCATTTTTGGATTGATTTGAGCAAATGGCGCTAAAACAAAGGTTTCTTCTACCTCCTTCTTATCATTCAGTTTTTCATACCGAACCTGGTAGAAGGTATTGGGAGCAACGGTAGAATCGCCCATGTAGGTTAAACGATAACCGTTCATCATGAGAGGCTCTTGTTTCCATAAAAGCACATTTTCATGGTTGCCTTTATCGTCGAAGTTTTCGCCATAACTCATGCCACTTTGGTTGATGGACACCACTTCTTTTTTGGCTGAAGAAATGAGCACACCCCACATCATCATGGCAAAACCTACGTGGGCTACTGCTGCGCCGGCTTTATTGAGCTTGCTTAATTTGCGAAGCAACAATTGTCCGTTTCCGATCACCCCAAAGATGGAGGCGACCAACAAGGTGTTGAATTGCCAGTTGGTTAATTCGAAATACCAGATAAAAAATCCACTTACGAGCAAGCTGATGCCTACGGGCCACATCAAATCAATCCAAAAGGTGCGTGTTGGGGTTGATTTGAATTTCATGAATTGGCTGTAAGTGAAGGTAATCAAGACCAAAATCACGATTGGCAACTGCCAGCGGTTGTAATGGGAAATAACGTCGGCTGGTGGTGCGATGTTTGACCCGGTGATTTTGTTGAATACCGGGGTTGAAGTGGTGAGAAAGACTTGGAAAGCACTCATCACCAAAATCAAAGTGCCGATAAACATCCAGAATTCTCTTGAAAGGATATGTTCTTCAGAACCCACTTTCGGCAATTCTTTCCTTCTCCAAATGAATAATCCGAGTCCGAGGAAGAAAAACAGAAGCAAGAAAACCAGCAACTGACCGGACATGCCCAAATCGGTGAAGGAGTGAACGGATGAATTGCCCAGGATGCCAGACCGTGTGAGGAAAGTGGCGTATAGGATGAGTACGAAAGTAAAAATGAGCATGAGCATACTGCTTATAAGCGCTCTGCCGGTTTTTTTATAGATGAGCAGGGTGTGAACCGCACCGATGATGATGAGCCAGGGCACTAAGGAGGCATTTTCTACCGGGTCCCAGGCCCAATAGCCACCGAAAGTCAAGGATTCATAGGCCCACATGCCCCCCATGATGATACCTGTTCCCAATACCATGGCGGAAAACAGCGTCCAAGGGATGGTAGGTGCTACCCAGGAATGGTAATCTTTGCGCCAAAGGGCTGCAACAACGAAGGCAAATGGCACTACAGTGGTGGCAAATCCAAGGAAAACCACGGGAGGGTGAATCACCATCCAAGGGTTTTGGAGCAGCGGATTCAAGCCATTGCCGTCTGCGATGTATTTCAAATAATCTGCTTGTTGAAAAATGGGCGCTTGTAGCGCTTCGCGCAACAGGATAAAGGGCGAACTTCCCACTTTATAGCCTAATACATAAACGCCTAACAGCATGGAGCTGAGCATGAATTGGGTAAGTGATACAACCGACATTACCGGCGCTTCCCATTTGCGGGCGGACCCCATCAACACTAGCCCTAATACGGCATGCCAAATCATCCAAAGCAGGAAACTACCCTCCTGCCCTTCCCAAAAGCTGGAAATGATGTAATACACCGGCAACGACTTCGAGGAATGAGACCAGGCGTAGTGGTATTCATTAAGGTGGTTGTAGATGATGTAGAAAAGGCTAAGAAAGATGGTAACAACCGCAGCCACATGTGCGATGAATGCCCAACGACCCAGTTTCAGCCAAGACGACTTGTCTTCGCTGAGGCTACTTTGCTCTGAACGGAAGTAGCTGATGGCAGCCAGAAGGCTAGCCAACAAAGAAAGAATAACGGAGCCATGTCCTAAATGGCCGGGTAGCAAACGTTCCCCGATGAATTCAACTGTTCCCATCATTCTCCAGAAACAGGTTTCACCTTCACTTCGTTTTCCACATATTTAGAAGGACACTTTGTTAAGATTTTTTGTGCTTCAAAATGGTCATTTCCGGCTTTACCAATGATGACCACTTGCTCGGAGCGCTCAAAGTCTTGTGGCTTAGTGCCCCGATGTACCACCTTCATGGTTTTTTTGTTGTTGTCTTCCAGATAAAAGGCGAAATAGTTGGGGTCTTTTACCGGATCGTATTGCATGTCGTCCTGACGAACGAGCTTACCCACCACGTGGTACTCTTCATCAGGGTTATCCAAAGCGACCTGGAAGTTTTCGTACGAACTGGAATCGCCGGCTGTAGAAAGAATTACAGCTACTGCGATGGCAATCAGTGCTATGAGAATGAGGTGCGTTCTTTTCACGCCGCAAAGGTACGGCAGAACCACTTGAGGCGGAACCTAACTTCCAACCATTTCTCAGATGAATGTCAAATTACTGCTTGTGGCTTAGTTATTTTCTTTGGCTCATGGCGTAGGCTTGGAAAGAATCCAAGATGGCTTGCCATCCTTGTTGTTGTAAAGATTCAGGGTGAACATTTTCAGGCTCGAAGGATTGTTTCAACCAAACACCAGCTTCATCAGGTTTCAGTTCTACGCGTACCAATCGGTTATCGTCAAGCCGGGCTTCAGAACGGATGGGCGGTTCGTATTGATGATAGGTAGCGCCTAAATCAAAGCCAAAACTGCCGTCTTTGGCTTCCATTCTATATACATACCTACCGCCTACTTTCAGTTCTGCTTCGGCATGGGGGCAGCACCAGTCGGGACTTGCGAAGTTCCAGTTGGTTACATGTTCTGGTTGGGTAAAATAGCCCCAGACATCTTCGGCACTCATGGGGAGATGGACCGATACGGTAATCAAGTTCATACCGAAATATAGGCGTTGCAACCGAATGAATGAGTTTATTTTACCACACAAGCCTCATAAATTCACCAAAAGCGGGCAAGTAATTCGTAATTAAGTCTAATTAGTTTTTGAAAAACAACTATTCAATGCTTGTTGCATTTTATCAGCTATCACCTGAAGGCTGAAATTGGCTTTAGCGAAGGAAGCGGCATTCCTACCTAATTGATTTCTAAGTTGACTGTTTTCTACCAACTGAATAATCGCATTTGCGAAGGTTGAGGGAGAGTCGGCAATCCAAATGTTTTCCTGGTGGGTCAAACCCAATCCATAACAACCAACAGAAGTGCTGATGATGGCCTTTCCTAATGCCATAGCTTCTATAATTTTTATTCTTACACCTCCACCTGAAACAAGAGGAACAATCAAAATCCCCTTATCGTTGAGCCATGTTTGAGCATCCTGCGGACTATCTTCCACACTTATATGGTCAGAAGCCCAATTGAAGCATTCTTGTGGCATACGAAACCCAGCAATTGCAAGCGTCACCTTTTGATTCTGACTCGTTACCAAAGGCCAAACAGCTTGAAAAAACCATTCCATGCCTTGTTGATTCGGTTTCCAGTCCATGGAACCTAAATGGTAGCAAACATCGGATAGTAGTGGAAAAATAGGTTTATCTGTATCAGGAAAGCGATCGGTACAAGGAGGAATTACTACTGAGGGAGTTTTGATTTGGTAGGATTGAATCGCTAATTGATCGGATTCAGAAAGGAGGAATAAACCATTGACTTGTTGAAACAGATTTAATTCGAACGCTTTTAGTCGTTTAACCTGAAAGTTCAAATAGCTTTTTTTAAACAGGTTGTTTTCTTTTGCGGCTATTGAAGCCCAAAGTTGATGTTCAATATTCTGCGTTCGAAGTATGATGGGGGTATGCTTAGCCCATTGTTGAAATATTTGCCAATATCTTCCGAATAAAGCATGTTCAATTAGGATGAAGTCCCAGTTGTAAGTTTTAAGCAATTGAATGAGTTTTTCTTCGTACCGATTATTCTTAAATCTGCTGGTAAAATAATCTTCTTCACTCCATAAGTTTAAAAATGCTGATATAGGATGAATACGGTTGTCAACTGGAATGGATTCGAATACAAGCTTTTCATTCATCCAGGCCGGAAGTGGGTGCATAGAAGAAGTATTCTGACGGCTTGGTGCCATAGCTAATACATGGTGATAACCAGCGAAAGCATTTACCGCTTTCATGCTGTAGTGAAGGCCGTAGGCACCGCCGTCATACAATGGCCACGGTATTTTATAGACTAATTGAAGAATACGCATTGTTAGGATTTGATTTTTTCCCAGAAAACCTTTCTGTTTTTTCCCGTGATATAGTGGATTATTGAAAGTATAAAAGCGTAATTCAAATGAAATAAAAACCTAACCTGCTTTCTTGCCAGCAAGGAAAAAGAAATAATCAGAAGAAGCAATATTAAAGGATATTGAATGGATAATTCATGGTAAAATATTCCAAGTGTTACCAGCATCCAAATGGGCCAAAGAAAAGAAAAAAACAGTTTAAAGTACTTAAAACGAAGGTAACGAAATGCATGAATTGGTTTAAGTTGAAAAAACAGTCTCCACTCACGCAAGATAAACAAGATAAGTCCACGTGCTAATCGTTGCATCCGTTCCTGCGAGTAATAATCGTGGATAGTGATGTCTTCGATAATGGCATTTTCACACATCACTACACGCTTACCGGCTATCATGGTTTGCAAAACCACCCAAGGTTCGTCAAACAACAGATGAGGTGGAACCGGCTTAAAAACCGATTTTTTCGCAACATACAAGGCGCCATATAGATTGAAAGCGGTATCTAGTTGACCTTCGAGAATATTGATGTAATTTAATTCATGGCGTAAACGAGAAACCCTTCTTCCGGCTAGCGTATCGCAGAGTTTGGCTCCTGCAATACCAACGGAATTGTCTGTAATTGCTTCTAATAAATACTTGACAGAACCTTCATGAATGCGTTGTCGGCAATCTGAAAAAAGCAATATTTCGTTTTTCGCGCGTGGTACCAAATAATTGATGGCATTAATTTTACCAATTCTTTCTTGTTCGAAATAAATCTGAAAACCGGGTTGATTCCGGTAATCGCTCAGCAAATTATTTGTTTGGTCGGTTGAACCTCCACTCAATATCAAAATCTCACATTGTGAATTCCATTCGGCTTGAGAAAGAAAAAACATTATTCTTTCTTTGACATATTTATCTTCATTATAAATGGCCATAATAACAGAAAATGGCGGCAAAGGCTGTTCAATTTTGGTAGATTTATTTTTGAATAAAAAGGACCTTATTCGAACAGAAATAGGGTAAATTATGAGACTTATAAATAAAAATCCAACTAGGGCGGAAAAGAAATAATAGAAGAACATTTACTCTTTGTTTAGAATGACATTGATTTTATTACTTAGCTTACTCCCAATTAATTGCATGATCCAGTGTCTTAAGGAGGAAGTAGCTTTCAAATAGAGATGAGAAACCAATTGATGGGCGAGTATTTGACGAAATTGACGAATGGAGGTTGTTCTCCGAATGGCCCAACGGTTGATTAAGTAATGGCCGGAATTGGCGATGTTCCAGCCATATCGTGTAGTGGCCACTCCCCTGACTTTTAATTTGCGTAGTTCAGTAAGAACATGGTAGTTATATCTTCCGAAAGGAAGGGCAAAATCTAGGCTTCGGTGTTGAAGATTATCTATCATTGCTTGACTACAGGCATGAAAATCCTCTTTTAGGTCTTCTGAATTGAGGAGGGTATAATCTTGGTGCCTGCTTCCGTGAAGAGCCAAATAAACTCCCTCTTCTCTGAGTTGTTTAAGCTGTTCCCAAGTTATTTCTCGATTTAATGAATGTAAGGAAAGAAAGATGGTCCAAGGAAAACCAAATTCTTTCAATATGGGCCTTGCTAAAGTAAAGTCACTTAGGTTTCCATCATCGAACGTAATGATCACTCCGCGTTTACTGGATTGAGGTTGAGTAAATAGGGCTTGATAAGGAAGTACCTCTAGTCCCATGGCCTTGATGGCTTCCATTTGTTCACGAAATTGAACTGACTTAACCCGGTAAACTGATTGCAACGGACTTACCGGCTCACCTTCTCCATCGTCTAAATGATGATAAGAGAGTACCATTATGGGTTTTTTCATGGCTTCTGAACGATAATTTTTAACCACCCGATTTGAAAATCTCTTTCAGGTAAATGAGCAAATCTAGCGTCGAATGACATGGTGTTTAATTGTTCTTTAAATGGAATTGGTTCTACTTCCAACAGCTTAAATCCTGCTTTCTCAAATAAATTAATCCATTCTGATGCACGTAATCTATTGACGCTTAAACCTCGACTTTCCATCGATTTCCATTTTAAATCGTTGTATTGAAGAAAATCGATTGAATTAATATGCGGATCAGTGTGGCTTCTTGGATCTGTTAAATCAATGTGATGAGATAGCAAACTTTTATGCGGTAAATGTTTAAATAAACTTTCCAGGTATTGAAATATATACTGTTCTTCAACGCAATTGAGCGTATTATTGCTTACTACCTGATCTATTTTATACGTAGTTAGAATTGCTGTCAAGCCTTCTTTTGGTGAAAAAGTCCGGTAAACAATTCCAATACCGGATAAAAATTGAATCTGACTTTCAAACGGCTGTATTGGTTGATTAGAATAGCTGATTAGGGCATTTTTTCTTTCTTCTTCCCAACGACAATTTATCCATCGTTCCTCTTGAATGGCTTGGGCTAATGCTTGAATTGTTTTAAATAAGGAAGTTTTGTTTAAGTGTGGATTTGCATCTGCTGTGATGATTTGCTTTACTCCTCTTAAAGATAAGAATAGAGGAACCAAAGGAAACCAACCCGTCCCAATTTCAAGCACAGTTTCCGGAGGCTGTTGATTACCTCTTTGATAGGCACTCCAATGAAATTCACTATGAGTAAACTTATCGTCTAACCAATATTCAGGCTGGTGCGATTTATTCAAAAAATTCATTACGCTTCCATAAATCTTGATGCCATTAGGCCGATTCAATAGGGTGTCTTGTAAAAATTTCCTCAATTTCCAATTCATAATGTGATAAAGATAATGGTATCTAATTTAAATAAAAAGAAGGATAAGGGGGAATGTTCCCCCTTTTCATCAAGGGTTATCGATTAACAGCATTGGCTTCTGTCACTACCACTTTACTGTATCCGTTACCCAAGCGTTTAAGGTCAATCCTCACTCTGATACGCTCTTTGAGTGCTTCGATGTGGGAAATGATGCCGATGGTTCTATCAGATTCCGACTGAAGTTTTTCGAGGATGTCGAGGGTTTGATCCAGCGTTTCCGGATCGAGGCTCCCGAACCCTTCGTCAATGAATAAGCTTCCGATTCTGACTTTGGAGGCTGCTAAATCTGAGAGGGCAAGTGCAAGGCTTAAACTAAGGAGGAAGGTTTCCCCTCCACTGAGGGTTTTTACGCTTCGGCGGCTGTCGCCCATGTCGTGATCGAGGATGATGAGCAGGTCCTCCGGTTCTTTGTCCGCGGGTAAGTCGAGGGAATAACGGGGGTTCAGTAACCGAAGGCGAACATTGGCCAATCGGAGGAGTTGAACCAAGGTTAACTCAGAGGCAAAGCGGGCGAATTGTGCGCCTTGAGCATCACCGATGAGTTGATTAAGTTCCACCCAGCGTTGCCCTTCCTGATTTTGGGTGGCAAGTTGGGTTTGAATTAAAGCCACACGTTCGGCTGCTTCGCGGTGCTGGGTTGTTTTGGTGTAAAGTTCGAGTTGGCGTTCGCGGTACTCCTGCCATTGTGCGGTAGCTTCGTTTAAAGCTTGAGTAATCTCAGGCAGCGGCCTTGCATCTAGCTTTTCTATTTGCTCTGCCATTCTATTTTTTAATTCTACCAAAGCCGCTTGAGCCAAGCCGGCTGCTTCGTTGAGGCGTTTTTCTTCGCCATCTAATCGCAGATATTCCTGTGGGCTGATGCCGGTTTTAGAAGCTTCTTCGCGTGAGCTAAAGCCTTGTTCTTTCAAAGAAGCTTCAAGCAGTATCTCCTGCTCTTCAAGCTTAATCTTCGCTTCTTTCCATCTTGCTTCCTCCAAATTGCGTCTTTCAGCCTCGGCTTCCACATTTTTAGCGAGCGCATTTAAGCCATGGCTCAACCTTTTCACTTCGGCAGTTGGATCTGCTAATTCGGTAATTGACTGGCATTTTGATTCTGCTTCGGAAGCTAACGCATCTAACTGGAGCATTTCATCGAGCTTTTGAGTGAGCTTACGGTGCTTTTCCGCTTGCTGTGCCAACAATTTCCATGACCGAATTGAAGCCATTTTTACTTCCGTTTGGTTCTTCAAAGCAGCAAGAGCTTCGGCATCTGAGGGCAAGTTTTGCGCTTGATTTAAGGCTTCGAACTCATTGGTCCATTGCTGAAATTGTTTGTTGGTTTCACCCAGTTCAAGCTCGAGTTGTTGAATTTGCTGCTTGTAGCTGCTCATCAAAGCTTCTGCTTCAGCTTGCTGGCGTTGTAGTCGGCTTTTTTCAACTTGGGTGGTTTCGTATTCTTTCTGGCGGTCAGAACGTCTATCCACGTATTCTACCACAAAAGGATGTTCGAGTGCTCCGCAAAGCGGGCACTCTTCTCCGGGCTTTAGTTTATGGCGATGCTCAACCAAGCTGGCCATAAGCCTTTCCTGTTCATAAAGTTTGGCAGCAGCCTCCGCTTTTACAGTGGTGAGTGCTAACTCGTGTTGGATGAGTTGTTGGTCGGTGAGCAATTGAGCTTGTTTTTCCTCAATCGCGACTTTTTTTCCAGTAATCTGGGACAATTTCTCTTCAAACCACGATTTTCTTTCTTCCGCAGCCATTCGAAAATGTAGGTGTTCCCGGAATTGTTCAGCTTCTTCCAAAGCAAGATCCGCCTCCTCTTCTGTACTTAAACTCAAATGACTCAATCGTTCAAATTCCGGCGCGAGCTCTTCGAGGTGAAGCACTACTTTTTCTTTAATCTCCTGGACTTTAAGATTCAAATAGGGAATCTGAATGTCTTTAAGGCTCTGTATCGCCTGTTGACTGAGTGTTTTAATTTGAATGCGGAGGTCATTGCCTTTTTGCCTGAATTTTAACCATTCCTGATACCATTGATCGAGCAACAAGGGAGCTTCTTCCGGATGAATCGATTTTTTAAGCAAGCGCTCGCACTCTTGAAGAATGGACTGGTATTGGGATTCAAGTGCTTGCAGATGGGTATGGGTCATACCGAACATCTGCTCTTTTTCTCTGGCCATGGCAGAAGCAGCTTGCCAGTCTCGAATTTGGTTCATTAACGGAATGAGTTTCCGGTAGTGCGCCAGGGTGTGTCCATAAAGCAGGTTAAAACGGGAGCGTTCCTCTTCTGCCTGTTTGTACTTGACTTCTGCATGAGCCAAAGACGTTTCGAGTAACTGATGCTGCTCCTTTAGTCTGATTTGTTGTCTAAGCTGGTCAGTAAGTTGTTGAAGGGCTTCTTGTTTTTGCAGATTACGCTCAAGTTCGCGACAGTCGCTGAGGAAAGCGGCTTCATCGAGCAGGCCTTGGCTATTAAGCGCAAGTTCTGCTTCGAGTGTTTTGATGGATTCCGCATGGGCTTTCCCTTTCGCGTACGCTTTCTGTCCTAATTTTCGGTAGATACCAGCGCCCGTAATAGTTTCTAAAAGCTGGGTGCGCTCGTGTTTTCCTGCTTTGAGAAAGCGGGCGAAGTCGCCTTGAGCAAGCAATACTGCTTTACCAAATTGCTCGAAGTTGAGACCGGTTTGTTGGGCATTGAAGTCAGGTACTTCGCTTTTCTTGAGTGAAACGACTTCATTTTTATTCAAATCGTCCACACCCATTTCATAATCGTTCAGGTTTCCATTTCTATTAACCTGGATTTGCCACCAGCTTCTAAAAAGGCCGTGCTCGCATTGATATTCAACTTCTGCTCGGGCTTCGGTGGTATGACGAGTTAGCAGCGCCTGCTGACCTGCCACTGTTGCTTTGGTGATATCGCCCAATCGAGGCACTTTCCCATAGAGCGCCAGACTGAGGGCATCTAGCAAGGTAGATTTTCCGGATCCGGTTGGGCCAGTAATGGCGAAGAGTCCGCTACCTGCCAAAGGCTCATTGTCGAATTTGATTTCGTGTTCGCCCCTCAGGGAGTTTAAATTCCGAATAAACAGCCGTTTAATTTTCATTATTCCTCATCCTCCAAGGTTTCTTGCAGTAAATCGCGAAAGGTTTGCTCTAAGGCTAGTCGGTCTTCTACAGAAAGTGACGTTTGATCTAAACGTTTGCGAAACACATCAATAGGTTGAAGGTCTTCCAGGCGCATGCCTGGGTCTTCGGTCCAGCGTAGATTTTGTTCCTCATTTTTCAATTTCACCCGATGCCGAATGATTTGTAAATGCTGGTGTTGGAATTGGTTAACCCATTGCTCGAAGGCTGAAATCTCAATCGGATTGGACTTTTCGAGCACCAATTCTGCTTCAGCCCAAGCCGGCAAGCGGTAAATAGAAGGTAAAACCGGACGAAAAGCCGCTTCTAATTCTTGCAAACTTCCGGATGCGCGAATAAGCGTTCTAAAAGTTGGAATTTGCACGGGTTTTACATAAACAATTCGCTCTTCTGTATCGATTCTCACAATTTCCTTTCGGTCTTCGTGTTCACTAAAAGAGAGGGAGATAGGAGAACCGGAATAGCGAATACGGGAATTTCCTCCTACTTCTTGTGGCCGATGAAGATGGCCTAAAGCCACGTACTTAAGATTGCGTGGGAAAGCATCGGTACCTACAGCAGCCAGGTTCCCAATTTGAATTTCGCGCTCGGAATCAGAGATGGTAGAACCGGCGGCATAGAGGTGACCCATGGCCAAAATGGTGGCTCCGGGATAGCGTATTGCAGCTTCACGCGAAAGATGTTGATACGTTTGGGCGATTCCTTCCCTCATGGCATGAATTCGCTCTTCGGCTGTCAGATTTGCAGTGGGGGTTCGCAAGTCGGATTCTCTTAAATAAGGAACAGCCAAAACCACTACTTCGCTATTGGTATGAGCATCATTAAAAGAGAAAATGGCATCAGCAGGATTCTCCGGCAAAGCGCCAACTACATGAAATCCGAAAGAGTTAAGCAGTGATTTAGGTCCATTGAGCACGGCAGGAGAATCATGATTTCCTCCGGTAATGATGGCCTTACAGTTGATTTCGCTGAGCTTAGCCAAGAACTGAAAATACAGTGCTCTGGCCTCACTTGACGGATTGGCATGGTCGAATATATCACCAGAAACAAGCAGTAACTCTATTGCTTCAGAGCGGATGTACGCCAAGAGCCATTCAAGGAATAAGCGTTGATCAGGAATCAAATCTTGTTCGTATAGTCGTTTTCCCAGGTGCCAATCGGCAGTGTGAATAATTCGCATAAAAAAGTATTGACCAAAGATAGTGGCTACGAAGGCGCGGCTTTACAGCTTAGCTGGAGGTGTGGATAAAAATCGAACCGTTTGAAATTAGTTTTGATTGAGTATTAGAATATTAAAAGAAAAAACGATAATTGCCGCGCTAAATGAGTCTTAAAAAAGACGATAAACTGAGATTTTTTACCAAACTTAACTATGTCTGAAATTACGATTCGTCCTTGGACGTTGCAGGATAAGGCGAATTTGATTCAATATGCCAACAATCCACGCATCGCGGGATTCATGACAGATGGTTTTCCCTACCCTTACACGTCCGACCATGCCATAGGATTTTTGGGTATGGTGATGTCGATGGAACCCCTTAGGATATTTGCCATCGACTATCAAGGCGAAGCCATTGGCAGCATAGGATTACATCCATTATCGGATATATTCCGCTTTAACATGGAATTAGGCTACTGGGTAGCAGAACCCTATTGGAAACGTGGTATAGCTACAGAAGCTGTTCGTCAGATGGTTGATTATGGATTTAGCGAATTTCCTGTAAATCGAATTTTCGCCAGGCCATTTGCTAGAAATCAGGCCTCATGCCGCGTATTAGAAAAGGCAGGTTTTACGCTTGAAGCAGAGCTTTTTGGAACCATCACCAAAAATAACATCCTCGAGGACGAAAGGATTTACGCAGTCAGAAAATCTGATTGGGAGTTTAATTAATTAAGGCCTTGTTGGCTGTTGATAACAGACTAAGGGGTTGATTCCCTAACTTCGTGCCGAAATTAACCATGAGCAAAGTATTGATTATCGGCGCCGGTGGCGTGGGCAGTGTTGTGGCCCACAAGTGTGCGCAGGCTTCCCATGTGTTTACCGACATCATGCTGGCAAGCCGTACCAAATCTAAGTGTGACGCTATTGCTGCTTCCATCGGTGGCAATAAAATCAAAACCGCAGCAGTTGACGCTGACAACGTACCGGAACTGGTCGCCTTAATCAAGGATTTTCAACCTGCTATGGTCATCAATGTGGCGCTTCCTTACCAGGATCTTACCATCATGGATGCTTGCCTAGAAACAGGGGTGCATTATTTGGATACCGCGAATTACGAACCGAAGGACGTAGCCAAATTTGAATATTCTTGGCAATGGGCCTACCGTGAAAAGTTCGAAAAAGCCGGTCTTATGGCCTTACTAGGTTGCGGTTTCGACCCAGGTGTTTCCGGAATTTTTACCGCTCACGCACTCAAGCATCACTTCGACGAAATTCACTACCTCGACATCATCGATTGTAATGCGGGAGATCATGGTAAAGCTTTCGCTACCAACTTCAACCCAGAAATCAATATTCGCGAAATCACCCAAAATGGTCGTTATTGGCAAAAAGGCGAGTGGATTGAAACCCAGCCACTTGAAATCCACCAGCCCATCAACTACCCCAACATCGGCGATAAAGAAAGTTACCTCCTGTACCATGAGGAACTTGAGTCACTGGTAATCAACATTCCTCACCTGAAGCGGGCTCGTTTCTGGATGACCTTTTCTCAAAACTACATTACCCACCTGCGCGTGTTAGAAAATGTGGGTATGACTGGCATCAAGCCTATCAAGTTCCAAGGGATGGACATCGTACCACTCGAGTTTTTGAAAGCAGTACTTCCTGAACCTTCTTCATTAGGCGAAGGCTATAAAGGAGAAACTTCTATCGGTTGTCAGATTAAAGGCCTTAAAGACGGTCAAGAAAAAACTTACTACATCTGGAACAACTGCGACCATGCTGCTTGCTACAAAGAAGTGGGTGCTCAAGCGGTTTCTTACACCACGGGAGTACCGGCCATGCTTGGTGCTATGATGATGTTAACCGGCGAGTGGATGAAACCCGGAGTTTACAATGTAGAAGAGTTCAATCCCGACCCATTTCTGTCGCTTTTAGGCGAATATGGCTTGCCTTGGCACGAGAAAGTTAATGTTCCACTCGCTTTCAATGATTATAACCTATAATTAACCTAAATCCGCATATTTGGATATGCGATTAAAGGTTATTTATCTTCTTTTGGGCTGGTTTTTCCTGATAAGTTCAGTGAAAAGTCAGCCCTTGGTGTATCAAATTAGTTCATTCCAAACTGGTAATCCTGGCGGCCTAAATTCTGATGTTGACACCTTGGAGCGAACAGCTGCCAACGGTTTTTTTTCAATTTTAGACTCGTCATCTACTTTCCCAAGATTTAGCACTGCCGTTACACTTCCTTTTCCATTTCGATACTTTGGACAGCTCGTTACAGGCTTCAGTGTTTCCCATACCGGTTTGGTCACTTTTGATGTCAGCAGAGCTGGTAGCATTACCTCTCCTTCTACAACCGCACTAAACACGAATAGCCTTCCAGACCTCACAATTGCCGCCTTTTGGGGTAATTTTCCATTCCCAGCTGGCTCAGGAGCACAATCAAAAGTGGTTTATAAGGTCTATGGACAATCGCCCAACCGACAACTCTGGATAGATTGGACTAAGTTCGACCTTAATGGTGGTAGTAATTTGTGGTTTTCATTGGTCTTAGAGGAAACCTCCAACAACATCATGATGGTTGATCGTAAGCAAATTGGCAGTCAACCCCAACCATTTCGATGCGGTTTAAAGAAGAATAACTCAGAAATAGTTGCTTTACCAGGAGGATTTATAACGCTTTCGGCAGGCACTCCACTACCAACGGACAATCAATTTGTTCGTTTTTCTCCCAAAACTTTGGCAAGCGATACATGCGAAGTTTTTAACAACTTTTTCCTAGGATTTAGTGCATTGCCTAATCCTTACACCTCCATAGCCAATGGGGCTAGACAGCAATTTATTTTCAAAAAAAGTGAGTTAACCGCACTTACCACCAACAACCTACTCACTAGCCTATCCTTCTTCTTTTTACCAAGTTTAACTCCTCCTACCTATGCCAATTTTTCAATTAAGTTAAAAAACCACCCTGACAGCGTTTTGCAGGGGGCATTTGTAGCAGGTGCTACGGAGGTGTATTTCACTGGTTCCTACCAATCAGTTATTGATTGGAATCAACATGTTTTTCAACAACCATTCGAATGGGATACTGCACAGAACTTGTTAGTTGAGGTTTGTTTTCGTGGCAGCAATGCTCTCCCGTTTTCATTATCAGAAGTTAGTGGTCAAATATTGTATCCAGGGGCAAGTCTGGGGATTGCACAGAACAACAACTCCCAAATATGCTTTTTACCCTTCGTCAACAACTTCTTTTTCCCAACGGTCACTGAATTTCGACCAGACTTTCGTTTGGTAGGAGTTGAGCCTTTTCTTGATTTATTACCGCCTAGACTGGATAGTTTAACCTCAACCGGAGATAGCTGTGTTCCAGTATCCAGAACCATTAGGGTAAGGGTTAGGGATAATAAAGGAGCAGCAAGAGTGAACTTGCTTCACCGTGCCTTCAACCAACTAACTTGGGATAGCATTCCTATGCAGCCCACATTAGGTGGCTTTTGGCAAGCCATATTGCCGCCGCAAGCATCCGGAATCCCTTGGAGTTACACAGTAGCTGCAATAGATAGTTCGGGCAATAAATCCGACACCTTACCTGCAAAGTTCTTTACAGACGGCACCACAGTCTTTTCGTTAGGCCCAGACATTACCGCCATTCAAGGCACCTTTAAACGACTCACTCCAAACCGAGATGGCGTAAAAGGGTTGAAAATTACAGAGGTAATTTTATCCAGTGGTCCTGCTTACAGCTCACAACTTCAAAGTACTTTCCCGCCTAATGCGCCTTCAGTGTTTTCTGCAGATGAAGTAGTAGAGGTGCAGAACGTCAGTAATGATTCTATCGATGTGAGTGGTTTTCAGTTAGAGTGGTTGATGTCTAACCCGGCAGTTCCACGTTTAAACTTCACATTCCCAACTGGAACAGTTCTTAGGCCTAATCAATTGCTTCTCGTTTATTCCGGTGCGTTACAGAATCAACCGAGCGACCGCATTTTTTATATGGGCAGTTTCGCCAACCTGATGTCCTCTACAGAAAGAGCAGGTTTTATACTGAAAGATACCGGAAACACCATCCTTGATGCGGTTGCTTTAAACGGCTTCAGCTTCCAGCCTTCCACAGGCGTAACCCTCGACGACTGGAATGGACAAATTTTCGTTCCTAACAACAGTACAGGCGTTCGGAGAGAAAATGAAACCAATCAGGCTTCCGACTGGAAAGTCATTACAACAGGTAGAGATACCACGTCTTTTGGCTTCACCAATCCTCAAATGTTGAGAGACCTTGCGGCCTATTTTTGGCGAAAAATTCCATCCAATACTGTCATTAGTCGGTTGAGAGAGTTGCCAATAATCGTACAAAGTCCGGAGCATTATCAGCTAGAAATAATTTTAGGATCATGCAGTTTCAGAGATACGGTCAACATCAACACCTTAACTTATTGTGCGCCGCAAGTAACAGCAGGTTCGCCATTTCTTAAAGAGTGGCGGCTGGGCAGTTTAATGCAAGGGCGGCAAACGGCCACTGACATTCCACCGCTAAACCTCAATAGTGGGCTAACATTAGTGGCCGGTAAAGGGCCATATCGATTTCGCGGAATTAGTCAGATTAATAATCAACCGTTCTACTTAAGTGCCTGGCTTGATTTAAATCGGGATGGCCTGCTCAGTGATAGCACAGAAAAGGTTTTTCAAACACGATTTTTTAACGATACGGCCTATGCCCGATTTACCGTTCCGGGAGGTTCCAATTCAGGCCCCTTGTTGATGAGAATTGCCATGCATGCGGATAGCGTGGTTACGCCATGCGGTCCTTTTCAGGCCTATCATGAAGATGTAGTAGCTCAATATATTCAACCAGTCGAAGATTTGAATCCTCCTGCTTTATCTATTTCTAAAACCACAGACCAAGCCTGTTCACCTAGTTTACTTGAGGTTACTACAAGTGTAGAAGATGTGGAAGGAGCCGATAGTGTTCGGTTTGCATGGAATTTATGGCCGGATGCAATTGCAGGAATAGTTCCCGCTTTATGGGATTCTAGTCGGTGGGTTTGGAAAGCTTCATTAGCTGTTCCAGCTGCTAAAAAGCTATTGTCTTTCCAAGCATTAGCCACTGACTTTAATCAAAATACAGGAAGATCCAAAGAAGATGCGATTGCTAATCAGATTGATGAAGTTTATGCGGGGATAGACACGGTAAGCCAAGTAGGCAGTCCACTTACTCGACGTGCGGGATTTACCCGGAATGGCCTTATCATTTCTGAAATACTATTGATTCCAGCCTTACAAGGCGCAAGAGCCAACGCAGATTCCACCACGGGCCTGTATTGGGGGCCGGATATGGTTGAAAGCACCAACGTTAGCGATACTGTTCAAGATGTAGGAGGATATAGATTAAAAGTGGAAGTGATTCAAGCATCAGTACCCAACTACTACGAAGCTCGAATTCCATCCGGCACCTTGATTCAGCCGGGAGGAACACTAGTTTTTACGGCTGGCACCTACATTTTTCAGCTTCCTCCAAGGTTAATTCCTTTCAATTTTGCAAATACAAGGCCCGATATCTGGGACTATAATGATCGCATGGCGATGGCATTGTTCAATCCTGCAGGCTATGCGGTTGATGCTGTTTTTCTAAACGATCATGAACCCCTGAATCCACAAGATTGGCCGGGAGCAACCATGTATGGCCGATTGATTCCAGAATTAGTAAGTGGTGTTCAGCGTACCCGTTCAGAAGACTTAGACCTCGCTTCAGATTGGGAATCGACCTCTGCCAACTCTGGCAGGGTGATTACCATGGGCAAAAAAAATCCCATTCTAAGCTCTCAACGTTTCCGTTGTAATTGGATTGATAGCGCCTCTCAGAATGTAATTGCTGGCAGCGTGCTTAATACCTCCTTCTCTGGAAAGAAAACCTGGATTTTCAGTGCAACTTATAACCAATGCACGGTTAACGACACCTTCATTGCGGAAGCAGACAGTTTGTTTAAAGACCTGTCTGTTAATCGATTCGTTCAAAATACAAATACCGCTTTCTTTGACAGTGTTTCAATCGGTGTTTGGGTTTATAACATGGGCATCACCCCTATCGACACGTTTATACTTAATTTATATGACAATAACCAGCTTTATTCTTCAGATACGATTCGCAACTCCTTGGCGATTGGAGACAGTTTACAGCACTTTTTTGGATTGCCTTGGGCAGCAGCTCAACCCGGTTTCCGTGGCTTGAGAGCCACAGGTTTCACAAAAGGAGACCGAAATTCCTTGAACGATAGTATTTATTTGCTGGTAAATAGCCAAGTAAGCATTAGGGAGCAAGCCCGGGAGGAATGGGATTGCTTTCCGAATCCTGCGCGCGAACAAGTATTTCTTAAACTTCCTGAAACCGCAGTTGGAAGCTGGAATGTGACGCTTTTCGACGGAGCAGGCCGAAAGATGGTAACTTATGATGCCCCTGCGTATGAAATTTTCAATCAAACTTTCACCTTTTCACTTCGAGGGATTCAGCCTGGATTATACTTGATTCAAGCAAGTCATCCTGAAAAAGGAAAGAGACATTGGAAACTTTTAAAGCAATAACAACAGAGAACTTTTGTGTCGAGAGAAAAAAGGAATTGGTCTTGAGAAGGCTGTTAAAATCTTTAAATTAACCCTTATTAAACCGATATTTATCCTTCTTTATCTAAGAATTAAATCAAACAGCCATAAACGGAGCAAAATGAAAAAAATAGTACTCCTTCTGTCAGCCATTTTGTTGTTGCTTGGACAACAAAGCCAGGCTCAGCTTGTAGTTTATCAGGTCAGTCCATTGAATACTTCGGGTGGAAACCCTGGCGGTATCAATACAGACTCTGATACACTCAGCAGAACTACGGGCAATGGCTTTGCCCAAATTGTTGGGCCCAGTCAGATTTTCCCTGTATTCTCTGCCAAGCAGTCCATACCTTTTTCTTTTAGGTTTGGGGGGCAAATTGTGACAGATTTTGTGGTGTCAAGTTCTGGTATCCTAACGTTTGATACCAGCAGAGCCGGGGCATTTTCTAGCCCTGTAACCGGATTATTATCTTCTAACTTGATACCAGATCGTTCGGTGGCTGTTTATTGGGAAAACGCGCCAAGTTCGGGAACAGGTGCCAATGATGTGGTATCTCGCAAAGTGTATGGTACAGCCCCTAACCGTCAATTATGGATTGATTGGTTTTCTATGGCAACAGGAACTGCCACAGATGCTCATTACTCAATAGTTCTGGAGGAAACGAGCAACAAAATCTATGTGGTAGATAAACGTGTTTTCAGCGGGACCAACATCACCGGTACCGTTGGAGTGAAGGTTAACAACACCAACTTCGTGGAGGCGTTTGGCTCTCCCAGCCTTGGCTTTTCAGCTGGAACACCACTTGCGTCAGACAACCACTTCTACGCCATCGATCAACAGACCTACCAAACTGTTGTTTCACAGATTGGCACTGGAACCACTAACAATCCGGCAGGTGGCTACCCTTCTGTTTATGGCAATAACTATTGGGGTGCGAAACATCAATTTTTGATTAGAAAAAGTGAGTTAGCGGCTTATGTAAACCGTCCACTTCTTTCTGAGTTGGCTTTCTATGTGGTCACTGTTGGTCAAGCTACGGCTTATAATAACTTCAGTATAAGTTTAAAAAACACCACTTCTGATACTTTAAGTACATTTCAAACCGGATTACAAAATGTTTACTTGTCTGGAAGTTATGCGATTGACACAGGTTGGAACAAGCATTTATTCAACTCTCTATTTCAATGGGACACTGCCTCTAACCTAATTGTTGAAGTTTGTTTTAATAACTCAGGCTTCACTGCCAACAATACCGTTTTACAAAACACCCTCATGCCGTTTAGAAGTACCATGGTATTTAGGGCTGATAATTCTACCGTTTGTGGCAACCTGACACCCTCATTTACTGGAGATGTTAATCAATTTCTTCGACCTAATGTTCAACTTACCGGTATAGAAGCTTTTACAGATTTATTGCCACCGCGAGTTGACAGTTTAGCACAAGTTGCTTCAGCTTGTGCACCTGTATCTAAGTCAGTGGTGGCGAGAATCTCCGATAATACCGGGGTCTTATCTGCAAGACTGATTTACAACTTAAATGGCGGATTTACATGGGATACTGTAGCCATGACTCGTAATGCGGGCTTGTTTACCGCAACTATTCCAGCAGGTACCGCAGGCGTGGCGGTTCAATACACCGTTACAGCGGTTGACTCTTTTGGAAATACCCTGTCACCTCCCACTCCACTATCCTACATTGACGGTGGATTAACCATCAACCTAGGTCCTAACCAGACCATTCCTTCTGGTGCAACTGCAACCTTAGACCCTCAAGTGACTAAAGTGCGAGGCTTAAAGATTACTGAGATGATTATGTCTCGGAATGCACTTTTTGCCAACCAGCTTCAAACCGCTTATCCAACAGGATTTAATGCATTTGCTGCTTCTGATGAAGTAATGGAGGTGCAAAATATCAGCAGTACCCCTATCAACATTTCAGGATTTACCATGCAGTGGGTATCTGCCGGTGGACCAGGTGGAGGAACTTCGTACAGTGCCGTTGTACCAAGTGGCACTATTCTTCCAGCTGGCGGTTTCGCTTATTTTGTTAGCGGTACTGCTTCTGATACAGCCAATAGAATTTATGGCATGACTAGCCCTAACAACGCATTCCAAACTGCTACACTTGCAGGATTCATTTTGCGTGATTCTTCTAATAACATAGTTGATGCAATGGCAACCAATGGATTTGTTTTCCCTGCTACTACAGGAGTTACGGCTGCCAATTGGAGTGGCGCAATTCCTAGCAGCAACCAACGCGCTGGCGTTCAGAGAATCAACGAAACCAATACCTCTGCTGACTGGGTAATTACTACTGCAAATCAAATCATTACTTCTATTGGCTCTGTTAATGTTGGATTAAATGGAGATTTTGCCAATTACGCTTGGACAAGTTCAACATCAGCTACTGTTTTCAGTAATGAAAGAGTAGTGCAAGTAAGTCCGACTACAACCACCACTTATTTCCTAAATGCTTCAGAAAACGGCTGTACCGTTTTTGACACTGTTGTGGTAAATGTGATTGATTATTGCCAAGTGAATACAGATTCTGTTCCTGTTCATATTCAAAAAGTAACCTTTACAGGTTTAACTAATCTTTCAGGTGCTTCAGCTACAGGGTATGAATTCTTTAATAACCTTAGCGCTAAAGTTATTCCCGCATCAAGGAACAATATTCTAACGATCACTCCTGGATTTGCAGGCACTACCATTCCGGTTCATTATAAAGCTTGGGTTGACTGGAATAAAGATGGCGATTTGCTCGATGCAGGAGAAGAAATTCTAAGCAGTGGACCTGACACCAATATGGCGATGGCTAACATCACAATTCCTGCAAGTGCTACATTAGGCATTTCAAGAATGCGTGTAGGAGCATTTACTACAGCTGGAATTGGAGCATGTGATACCGTTGCAGTTGGTGAGTTTGAAGATTACCCAATCGAAATTCTTCCATCTTCTGCCGACACCTCACTTCCAGTGTTC
>JAIXUI010000052.1 GCA_027484125.1 Bacteroidota bacterium
CTAAAGACATCAACTCTTACTACCTCGACCAATACGAAAACAGCTTGAAAGTGTATCGCGATTTAAAAGGCATCATCGATACCGCCTATGACGAAGGGAAAATGGAGGGTTTGATAGAGGGTAAATTAGAAGGCAAGTTAGAAGGCAAATTAGAAGTTGCCAAGCAGCTTAAAAGCCTCGGCATCGACCTCAACACCATTATTCAATCAACAGGCCTTTCAGCTGATGAGATTAATCAGCTTTAACTTGTGAGAAAACTTAACCTTTTCTTATCCGTATGCAAACTAAAGACATCAACTCTTACTACCTGGACCAAAACGAAAACAGCTTGAAAGTGTATCGCGATTTAAAAGGCATCATCGATACCGCCTATGACGAAGGAAAAATGGAGGGTTTGATAGAAGGGAAAATGGATGGTTTGATAGAGGGTAAATTAGAAGGTAAGTTAGAAGGCAAGTTAGAAGGCAAATTGGAAGTTGCCAAGCAGCTTAAAAGCCTCGGCATCGACACCAACACCATCATGCAATCAACAGGCCTTTCAGCTAAGGAAATCAACAAGCTTTAACCTCATAGCTTCAAGCATTTTTTTCGAAACGAAAAGGTAAAGAATGAAAAAGCCCCCAATCAATAACTGTGGGGGCTTTTTCATTGAAGTTGGAAGGCTAAAGAACTTCCAACTAAAATTTACAAACTCTTGGCGTGTGCCGGAATCTCTCCGGTAAGGCTTCCGAGGAATGTCGCGATCGACTTCACTTCTTCAGGCTTCAGGTCACGTGCCAACTGCGTCATGCCCATCACATGGATCGCTTTCTCCAAGTCTGCTACCGAACCATCGTGGAAATAGGGAGCAGTCATGGCGATGTTACGCAAGGAGGGAACTTTGAACAGGAATTCGTCTGCTGCATCTTTGGTCACTTCCGCTCTTCCTTTATCGTGATTTTTTGATCCGGTATAATCCCAGTATGGGCCTTTAGCCAAACCAAACTTCTGATACATATTTCCCCCGAAAGCAACGCCAATGTGACAAGTGGTACAGCCTACTTCCATGAACAAGCCTAAGCCTTTTTTCTGCTCTTCGTTCAATGCAGTTGCGTCACCATTCACAAACTTATCGAAAGGAGAAGGGGTGTGCAGGGTTTTCTCGAATGCCTGAATAGCTAAGGCGATATTATTGTAAGTAATGGGGTCTTTCTCATTAGGGAAAGCGGCTGAGAACATAGGCGCATAATCGGCTATCGCTTTGATTTTCTTCACTGCTGTAGCCTCATTCGGAAGCCCCATCTCAATAGGATTCAAAATTGGTCCTTTGGCTTGCTCTGCTAAGTCTGCTGCACGACCATCCCAGAATTGAGCAAAGTGTAAATCGGCGTTGTAAACCGAAGGACTGTTGCGGTTGCCTGTTTTACCGGCATGTCCGGGAGAAGTAGGCAGGTTGTCCACTCCGTACTTATCCAGCATGTGGCAGGAGTTACAGTTCATCTTGTCGTTGATGCTGAGTGCAGTTTCGAAATAGAGTTTGCGACCCAACATGGCCAACGGACTATCCGGATTTTCACCTGCAGGTAACGCGCCAAACACGTCTTTGGCTTGCGCCATTAACGCCGTAGTGGCAGAATCCGGTTGCGTGGCGTCCGTAGTGTCCTGTGACTTATCGCCGCCGCCACACGACATCAGGAAAACAAACCCAGCCATTCCGGCAACAAGACCGAGGCGGGGGAGGAGAGAGGTACGTAAAGGTTGTTTCATATTTTTCGTTTTCGATGACATTCTAGTGACAAATATCACCTACAAAACGCGTCTTATCTCTCGATTGTTTAAACATTTATTAGTCTATTTTCTGCAAGTTGTAAGGAAATCTTGATAACCAATGGTGATACTCCTCCGCATCTTCCCGAACTTCAATTTGCTTGTATCTTGCAACCATGCAGTTGAGCCGATTTTGGGTGAGCCTCATGCTCATCAGTTTGATAAGCTTGTGTTGGGCCGGTTGGAGCGGGAAACTTTATTCTCCTGATTATATCCTAAACGGCAAATCCAAAGACCGTCTTCCGGCTGCGGAATTTTCTCCTTCGGCGTTTGCAACTCAGTGGCCGATGGTTGCCCAGGCCTTCGACCAACAAAAACCGGATGCTAAATTCCAGAAAGCGCTCCGACTCACCAGCTTGCACACCGTTTGGCGCATGGGGGCCGACAGCCTGGTGTACACCCACACCCGCCTGCTTGAAGGAAAAAGTCCTTTCCCTGGCAGTACCGATACGCTTTATCGTGGAAAAGCTGGTCTTTTTAAGGCCGAAGTGAAGCCTGGAACTTCCTGGATTTGGGCCCGTGAAACCGCCCAAGGGTGGCAACCGGATAGCGCAGGTCCTGCCTTCCGATTAACGCGAGAAGCCCAAGCACTTCAACGCTATTACACCCTTCCGCTGCCCAACAGTCCGGACGCCTTGCTCAGCCGAATGCTCAACGACGAACAACCGCTGATTGCCACCAAGGATACCCTTTTTGAGCGCAAAGCCGACGGTTCTGTAATCATGAGTACCGAGACGGTTCCTGCCGACGGCCTTTTTCCCATGGTTCGTTGGGTGGTTACCGACATTTGGCTGCCGCTTTTAGGCGTGATGATGCTACTTACAGGCTTAATGGGCTTGCTGGAAGTGTCGCGTGCAGGAGATAAACTAGCGAAAATCCTTTCGCCATTCTTCCGTCGACTGTTTCCTTCCTTGCGTGACGGCCATCCGGCCTTCAACTTCATGACACTCAACTTCGCAGCTAACTTTCTAGGCTTGGACAATGCTGCCACGCCCTTCGGACTAAAAGCCATGGAGCAACTGCAAGCAGAAAACCCGAATCCGGAGCGCGCTTCTGATCCTCAGATCATGTTTCTATGCTTACATGCCGCCGGATTAACCCTCATCCCGACCTCCATCATCGGTTATCGAGCGGTGATGAACGCAGCTAATCCCACCGATGTAATGGTGCCCATCATCCTCACCTCTTTTACCGGAACGTTGGCTGCGCTCCTATTGGTGGCTTGGCGTCAGAAGCTTCAGTTGATGAAAGCCGCGGTTTTGGTGCCATTGGCGGCTTTAGTTGCGGCACTTTCCGGAGTACTGGTTTGGTTGCAATCGTTGGAAATGTTGGAAAAAGCTAGGATGTCTTCCATACTAGGAGTAGGATTGTTTCTCCTCATCTTCGGACTGATTATCGCTTACAGCCAGTACAAAGAGAAATTGTTTCGAGAAGCAGGCACCAACGTATTTGCCTCATTTGTGGAAGGCGCTAAAGGCGGTTGGGAGACGGCATTGCGCATCTTGCCCTATATGGTGGGCATGATGGCCGCCATATCCTTGTTCCGAAACTCCGGGATCATGCCCATACTTGTGCAAGGACTCAGCAGTGTATTGTCGTATATAGGCGTAGGAGAAGCCGTTACTCAAGCCTTACCCGTAGCGCTACTGCGGCCCTTCAGCGCCGGAGGAGCCCGCGGCTTCATGTTCGACGCTATGCGCAACTTCGGCCCCGACTCCTTCACCGGACGCCTCGCCTGCCTCTTCGAAGGCGCCGCCGAAACCACCTTCTACGTCATTGCCCTCTACTACGGCTCCGTCCAAGTTAAAGACACCCGCTACACCCTCGCCATCATGCTACTCGTGGACCTCATCTGCGTCATCACCGCCATAGCAGTAGCCGGCGTGTTTTTTTAGAGCAATTCAAAGTCTTGCAAAAGCACATGTCAAGCATGCTTGTTCTGAGGCTTTGGGTGAGTGGGGGAAAATGTTATTGGAGGGAAGTTAGTGGCAAGCCTTTCATTCGGTCATCAGTAAATATGGTGTCTAAATTCTCTCGCAATTACATAGTTGTCGTCAATGAGTATTAGTTTAAAATTATCCAGCTTTAATTCACTTCCAAAAGTCTTTACGGAAACATTGTATTGGTTACAAATTTCAATTACTTTTTGGGTAATAGAAAATGGAGCTTCTAATAGTTTACCTGTTCCTTTTTTTACATTGTTTAAAAAAATGTTTACTGTAAAATTTATGTTTCTATCCTGCACATAATTGGTCCATTTGCGCCAACCTTCGGTATTTTCATTGATTGCATTTTCAAAATCTCTAATAAAGCTAATAAAATTATCTGGCTTTGAGTTTATGTAAGTCGTTACAATATTCTCATTGTGGTCAATGAGTAAGGGATGTGTTTGATAAATACGTAATGGTCCACGGGTTCCTTTTTTTAAATTAAATTCCTTTTTGTCAATAAAGTCGAAACGAAATAATTGGTCATTAAGTTCTAGAATCAAAAATGTCGCCTGGTAATTTTCAACCTGAACAATTCTATTTTGAATGCCTTCGATATTCATATGGGTAGTTTTTAAGGTGGTCAAGTTTGTATTTAATTCTTAAGTTTCTTAACTAGGTCGTAGTAGAAACTGCTAAGTCAACCGAGTTAGTATGTGGTTTGAAGAGCATTCCGGGCTTGTTAAGTAAGGCAATCTACTCTTTCATAAAACGAGGAATTTTATTATCCATAGCGATATTCAAAAAAAGACCTAACAGAACATATGTTGTGTTAGCAGATATTAATAGTGTGAAGTTAAAGCATTCGTTCTGTTCAACAAGCATTCTCGAATTAAATGTTCTATAACCTAACCCCAATTCTAATAAAACCTTTGGGAAGTTAACACGCTAATTACCAACAGCACAATCAAAAATCAAACCCCACCCGATTTTAGCAGGCATCGCCCTTAGGGATAATCTGAAAAGTAGCCTACGGCATTATAATGTTAACATCATGTCCCAGTTGGAGCCATTTCTGGAAAATTCACCCATCCTAACGAATCCTTGCGCCTCATAAAATGCCAAAGCCTCGAGGTTGTCCGCCTGAACACCTCCCCATAAAACAACTCTCTGAAAGCCATTAGTCAACAAGTTGTGTCTGATTACAGAAAACATTGTTCCACCCAATCCTTCGCCTTGCCATGAATCTGCAACGGAAGGCGCAAACGTGCAATCGGTAACTGGATTTAGTTCGATATCATACGACTTGAACCGAAGAGCATCTTTTTCAAGAAAGCCTGGTAAAACAATGAAGTAGGCTACAATATCCTTAGTTTTTGTACAGATAGCCACGTAACCCATCGGTGAGTTGGCTTGTTGGTAGCTGGCTTCAATAGATGCTACCTCATATAAATGAGGACCAAAACGTTTTTTCGAAGAAGCACTCAATCCATTCAAGTAGCTCGACAAGCCCTCATAATCAGCCGACACTAAACGACGCAACCAAAGCTGACGTAGTTTTTTGGTTTCAATTAGCATAATCATTCAAATAAATGAAAAAACGAGGCAACCATGTAAAAGGAAAGACTTGCTTAACAGGTTGCTAACAAGTCGAGCCTTAATAAGCCGTTTTCCAGCCGAAGAGTTGTTTTAGGAGGTTGGAAAATGCAGCAATAAATCCATTCCAATTGGGGCAAAATAAAAGACGAATGCTTTCGCATCGCCCTCTTGAAGTTGTAGGCTGCGGCAGTGAGCTTGATTTTCTTCCAATCTCCTTTCAATCCTTTCAGGAAAAGGCCTTCAACTCGATAATCTTGCTATTAATGTCCAATGGTGGACTCAAGCGCAATTCGTTTTCTAAGCCGTTCCTTGTACTTTTTAATGGCTGGCCAGCTTGAACCTTTCTTTAAACGTTCCGGCTTAATCACTTCTGTCTGTCCATGTTGTTTGATTTCTGCATATCCTCGATCGACTGTCGCTGTTTCAGGTTCTTGCCCGGTCAATCGCTTAACTTGCTCCAATGCTTCTGGAAGTGTGTGTCCATCGTATTCATTGCGAAACTTAATGCTCCAACTTTCGCCCTGTTGCTGTTAAAATTGATAAAAAGCTTCCAGAAAATGTTCTAAGCATGGATATACAGGAAAGCTATCTGATTTTAAATTGGCTCTGAAAAGCGAAAAAAGTAGTGCCTGATTATCAGTAGTTTCTTCGCCAGATATACCCATCTAACACATAATGGGTGGTTTGCGGCAAGCTGAGTAAGGCGACAATTAAACTTAAACCCAAGGCTCCTTCGGGTGGAGTTAACGTGTCAAACATTGGAAAGAGGGAGGTGTGTTCCTTCCATACCCATCCGTCCCACAAGCCTTCTTCTAAATAGGCTAGTAGCCATAAACTGAACAAGTAAAATGCCCCAATTACCCACGGACTTCTCTGGGTTGTTTCCGTCTTTAAGGTTCGGCTTTTTACAGCCACCAAGGCCATGTAAGGAATTCCATGGCTTACAACATTAAACAGGGTAAAACTGAAGTCATGGTTAAAGGTTATGATGCCGACATGCCAACTAAGTGCAGTACCTGTAATCAACAAGAGGCGGGGAATATGGAGGCTTCGGCCTGAAAGCTCCGCGATTAAATAGGCACTGAGGATCATCCAGTATCCGATTTGAAAAGGTTGTAGCAAGTTTTTCCAAGGAAGTTGGAAAAAGTCGCCTGGCACGAACCAATTAAACTGCCGGTTACTGCTTAAATGCCAGAAAACAATGGGATAGAGGGTGGCCGCATAAATAGCGGCAGTTTGAAGCCGACTTTTCCAAACAGGTTCTTGTAATGTTCGGTTATACAGTTTGAGAAATCCATATTGCTGACGGATAAAATGCCAAACAGCCAAATAGGCCAAACATCTCCAAAACCAAAAAGGGTTGAGGTAATGAAGAAAAAATGCAAGTAAAAAGCAACAGGCTGGACTTGTAATTAGCAGCTTGCGGTGTTTCTGAACCAAGATTGGGTCAAAATAAGTACGGTATAAGGTGCTGTAAACGTGTCCAACATCAATCAATAACACTAACAATACCCAGGCAGCGGTTGAAAGTCCGTGTTCGTTAGATAGGAGAGCAGGGAAGAAGCTGACGATAAGTAAGCATACCAGCGGCGGACTTAAGATAAAAACCAGGTCAAAGGCCGGGCTATGAATCCAGCGCGAGGACGAAGAAGCTTTATCCATTTTGTAGAATGGCTTGTGCAGCTTTAATGCCTTGATCGAATGCTTCTTCGAACACAGAGATTCCGGAATAATCAGTATGGGCGAAGAAAATGCGGTTTTGGATAGGGGTGGAAGCTTGTTGGAGAACGCCGCTGCTAAGCAATCCAATAGTTGGCGCAACCATGCCATGGCCCCATATCCAGATATGGGCTTGTTTGGTGTATTGGGCTAAATCCGGATAAATGGGTTTTAACTCTTCGAAAACTTGTGCTAGCCAGTCTTCTCGATTCAAAGATTGAAGCATTTTTCTTGACTCTTTTTGTGGCAGGTTCACAATAGGCCAATAATGGGTGAGGATTCGTTTTTGGGGAATTCGATTTAGCTGTTGATGTGCTGCATTGACGTATCCTACCGATTGGCTTCCATGGATAACATTGTCCCAACAAAGGGGTACGGCTCCTTTTTCGGGAAGTTTTTCTGTAAGCAATTGGGTGATAACCCATGGCGAATGCGTCAGTTTTAGCGGTTGGCGTTCAGGGATAGCCTCTGCCAAAATTTTACAAGCTACGGCATCGGGCACTGCCATAATTACTTTCTCGGCTTCAATGGTTAAGCATTCAGATTCAGAAACTGCTTGGGCGCTGACGCCCTGGTCGGTCAAGGTTAAGCTGGTTACCAAAAAGCCGGTTTTTACTCCTTCCTGGTCTTTCAAAAGGGCATTGATTAAAAACTGATTGCCTTCAGGCCAAACCAAGACATCATCAGACGCTACCTGATCGCCAGCTCCTCTTCTAGCCGCATGGTAATGAAGGCCGGCAAAGGCAGAAACTTGAGGCAAATCGGCACCATAGTCGTCTTTACAGCAGTATCGCAAGTAATGAAGCAGGTCAGGATCATCGAAGCCATTGGATAAGAGCCAGTCGCTAAATGACTGCTGGTCTAATTCGGTCATGAAAGGGTCTTTAGAGGCTTCACTCAATGGAAATTGAAATAGGTAGCGCCCGTCAACTCCTTTGCGTTGCTTCAAGGAAGCGGTAAGGGCAAAGAATTTCCCAAATTGAATTTGCGTTTCTTCTCTAAGGCCGTAGTTGGGGATTAAGCCATTGATCCATTTTCCTTCCAAGAACAATCGTTCCATGGGATCATGACAGAGGTGATAAGGGTTGTATATGGGAAGATTCTCTTGGTTTCTTCCAATGATAGAGCCGGCTTCTTCGAGAAACCGAATCAGTTCTTTATTGTCAGAGTCGGGAATAGGCAAGTAATGCGCCCCAAGTGGATGTGGCATTTCTTCCAGGCGCCCTCCGCGGGCATTGCCTCCACAAACAGATTCAAGTTCAACGAGCAGAACGTCAGCATATCCAGCTTGCCTCAGCCATCTTCGGGCGCTCAATCCGGAGGCTCCGCCACCGATGATGAGTACTTTGGTTGAAAGTTTTTGGCAATCGCGTGGGTTATCTTTCTTTTTTTGGAGTTGATGGCCAAGCTTATAATTGGGCATCGTCAATTCTCCGGGGATACTGAAAGGCGACTGGCAAGACCATAAGGCGGAAGGGCCGACTAGCCATGCGCCGCTACCTATCCAAAATGCACTTCGTAAAAATGACCTTCTGTCCATGTTAGGGATTGCTGTAAGGTCCCCAGTCTGCTTCGAAATAGTGCACAAGTGCTTGGTTGTTCAGCCTGTTTACGTCCACTTTTACCGGAGCCATGTCTGGAGGGAATACAAGCATCTGACGAAAAACATTGGCCGACAAGAACCGTGTTTTTATAGGAAGTTTAAAGTCGAACTTAAGGTTATAGGCGGGGCTTGCTAAAATATAGCCCCATTCTCCGAAGCTAGGCACATAGCAATGATAGGGAATGGTGTGAAAGCCTGCCGCATCTAAGGTGGTGTTGATGCACCAAAAAGAGCGGCGGGCAACATATGGTGAGGTGGACTGCACAACCAAGGCGCCGTTGGGCTTCAGCCGTTTTTTTACTTCCAGATAAAAGGTTTCAGTATAAAGTTTCCCTATGCTGTAATTGCTGGGGTCTGGAAAGTCGATGACGATAAAATCATATTGTTCTTGGGCTTGGCGTACCCATTGAAAGGCATCGGCATGGGTTACGGTTACTTTAGGGTGTTTTAAAGCGCCTTGATTGAGATGAGAAAAGAAGCTGTGGTCACGGAAAAGGTCAATCATAACAGGATCTAAGTCAACTAAATGGATATTTTTTACCGAGGGCCATTTGAGGATTTCCCGCACCGCCAAACCATCTCCACCGCCAAGAACAAGAATGTTGCGTGCTTGGGCTAAGCCAGCCATTCCGGGATGTACCAAGGCTTCGTGATAGCGGTATTCGTCGGAGGACGCAAATTGTAGGTTGCCATTCAAGAATAATTTGAATTCGCGTTTATTTCCGGTAATTACAACGCGTTGGTATGGAGAACTTCTAGAGAGAATTATGGGGTCTTGATAAAGGCTGCCTTCAACCCAAGAGGTTAGTTTTTCTGAGAAAAACATCCCGCTTAACAGGAGTAGGCTAATGGGCATAGCAAGCCGGATGGCGGCACGCCGGAAGTGGCGGGTTTCTTCTACCCGAAATAAAATCCACCACGCCACGATGGTGTTGATAAGTCCGAAGAAAAGAGATGTGCGAATCAGACCCAGATAGGGCACTAGCAACAGCGGAAACAGCAATGAAGCGAGCAATGCGCCAAGGTAATCGACGGCAAAAACCCGTGAAACAAGGTCTTTGATGGTGAAACGGTCGCTAAGAATGCGCATGAGTAGCGGAATTTCTATCCCTACAAGCATGCCTGTAAGCGCAACTAAACTGTAGAGCAAAACCGGAAAAGCACCGATGTAATGAAAAGCTGCATAAAGCAAGGGGCCGCTAAGGCCTCCTACCAAACCAACCAACAATTCTAACCGAACAAACCAACGAATTAAATCGCCCTCCAAGCCTTTCGATAGGTATGAACCTACGCCCATAGCGCAGAGATAAACGCCAATTACGGTTGAGAATTGAAGAACTGAATCACCCAACAGGTAACTGGCCAAAGCACCTGCCACCAACTCATAGACTAAACCACAGGTGGCAATGACGAAAACTGCGGTTAAGAGGAAAAATGAGAAGGCATCGGTTTTCCGACGCTGCCTGGTTTTAACCATGCACGGCCGCGCTGATGATCATGGCAATGGCAATCATGAAGCCTGCTGCCAAGATGGACAAAGCCACATTTTGCCGCTCAACAATTTCTTTCCATAGGTTTTCGGGTGCAATCTTTTCGATGATAACGAAGGACGTTACCAGAATGACGATTCCTAGCAAAGAATAGGCGGATGAGGCAATGAGGTTTTTGAGTAGAATGGGGTCCATGGAAGTGATTATTTATGGTAGAAAAAACCCGAACGACCTCGGCCGCCGGAGTTGGAAACAAGGTTTTCTTCAGCTTCTCGATCGTCACCCAAGAAACGACAACCTCTGGAAGTGAAGGTTACAAACATCAACAGGCATGCAAAACAGTACAAGCTGAAACCTCGCACTTTTTGCAAGAATGACAATGGACTATTTTTCATGGATGTTGAAGTAGTAGTAGAAAATGGGGTAAGCAAAAATGGCTATCAATACCAAATATAGGTTGGAGGTCCAGGCTTCGTTTTGGCGTATTTGTACGGTAAATCCCTTAAAGTCTAAGCCTTCTGAAAACCATTGTATGTTGAGGTGATAAGTGCCAGATTCTACTCCGTTGAGTTTGACTGTGGGTTCATTTTCGCCTTCATTCCAACTTTCTCCATCTTGATAGCCGGAATAATGTTCGGCTAATGCAGAAAATGGGTAGGTGGTGCCCGTTGTTTTATTGACTAATGTCCCGTCAAATTCTTTCCACGTATTAGTGAATCGGTTAAAGAATTGAATAGAAACGCCGGTTGGCCCTTGAATAACAAAATCTTCTGTGCGTAGGTTGGAGCTTTTGTTACTTGGATAAATAGAATCAGCACTTTCGTTCGCAAAATATCTATCTAATACCACCACCGTAGGGTGGCTCTTGATTTGCCAAAACCAGAAAATCATCAGCAAAAGTCCGAAGAAAAATGCCGTTTTCATTAAATCAACGTGCTTATCCTGAATGGCTTGATACTCTTCTTCTCTTTTAACTATTCGCTCAGCGCTGCCCTCGCAATAGCCTTCAAAGATATCTTCTTGGTCTTCGTCCAGATAGTATCCTTCAAACCATAATATTTCACCTTGATATTCTTCACAGAGTAACACTTGGTCCCCAGATTCGTATTCTTTACAATGAGCATGACTAGAAAGCTTAGTCAAGTCTTGTTCTACAAAACCATCGATGGCTTGGTAGAGCATAACATAGTTGGCGGCAAGTTCGAAACCTTTCTCGTGAAGACGTTGGTCTTGGTGGACATTAAACTCAGTAAACAGCATTTCATGCTCACAGGGCCAGCTGAAGAGGATGCCGTTGGCGGTTTGAGCAAAGATGTAGAATCGATTTTGTTTGTCAGTTACAAGGTATTCTATCCATTCTACGGCTTGCCCGAGCATTTTTTTCTGGAGGCGTGCATATACAGTAAGGTGCTTACCATCGAAGAAGAAAGTTCTACCGACGGCCATCGTGGGCCAGTTAGTGTTAAAACTGTAGTTTCTGTTGATGATTTTGGGGAGGTCACCAGAAAAGTCGCTAAATGTTCCACAATTGCTGCAACCGCCAAATTGAAAGGATTTAGGGGCAAATTTTCTTAACGGAGTTTGGCAGTTTGGACAAACTAGGCCGGTTGTTGCAGGTAAAGCCATTGTCAACGCAGTAATTCATGATACGCAACAACTGATGCTTGGAAAAAAACACGTGTTTCTTCCGTTATCTGTTTCACTTTCGCGCTATTATCTTTAAGGTGGTTAGATAAAAAAAGGTCGAAAGTGAGGTGGCCAAATTCTGGCCAAGTGTGGATAGATAGATGGGATTCAGAGAGGCAAATGCAGGCGGTAAATCCTCCTCCCGGCTCCTGAAATTGATGATAGACTTCACCTAGTACCTGCAACTCATGTTTAGCTGCTTGTTGTTGAAAGTAAGATTTACAGCGATTCATGTCCCGGAGGTGTTCATCTGGTGCTTGCCAAGTGCAAAGGAGGTGTAATCCGGGTTGATAGCTTAAATTCATCGGCTGCTTGTCTTAAATATGGCTAAAAATAAAGCGTTAATGTTGAATTTTGATAAGCGCATTCCAACCAATTTGCTCAATCGCGGGCGTGATCAACTTGTTGCAAACCTCTCGTTCAGAAAGCCCCATCTTGTCAATCATTTATTCTATGAAGAAGCCACCGAAGAAAAAGCGTTTTTGTGAAAGGCCGGAAGAAAGAAGGTTGAAAAGTTAACTTGCATTAGGAGTAAATGTTACCGAGGAGATAAAGTTGAAGACAGCGCCCCTCAATCATTCACTTCTCGCATTGCAATGACAATTTTTCAATTGGCGTCCCTCCACACCGAGTCATGCAAAAGCCTCAATCAAGCATGCTTGTTCCGGGGGGGTGGTTAATGGGCCTGAGGTTACTCGGAGGGAGGTTGGCGGTAGGTGTTCTTCTTTCTCCTTCGGTTTCATATCAATTTCTTGTCTTTATGTAAACATATTAATCAGTCCATTTTTTCTTTCTAAAAAACACGTTCCCAAATTTTTCAGATTTAAAAACATAATAGAATCGTCCAAAACTTTGTCTGTACAATGTCGGGTTGTCTCTTATGATATGGTGACTAGCAGAGTCTGAATGAACTCTTAAATTTCTATTACAATATTCTTTCATGTCTAAGTCATAATAACCCGTTGAGTATGAAATTGTAACAGTGTCAGATTTCCACACGTTGTCATAAATTCGCGATTTAAATATGAGTTTTTTGTTTTCTGTTATTGTGAACTTGAAATTTTCATATTGCCAGTCGGCTTGTGTCCCCGGGAATTTATCTGTGTCAATTACATAGTTACCGATTATATCTTTTTGTGTTAAAATCATTGGTTTGAAGTAAGGTTCTGCAAACCAAAGAATGCCTATTCCAAATATAAAAAGTCCCCATAATGCAAATAGAACAAAAATAGGAGTATGTCTTTTCCAAACTATATATGTCACAATCCAAGTCAGAAGAAGTATTCCTGTCGTTGGTAACATAATTAGATAAAAAATAATAACTATCCCTTTTCCCATTTCTTGTCAATATCTGTCTTATCGTTTTTTACAATGCCCGCTAACGTCAGTCTGTGAAAAAACTAATTTTTCGCCCCTTTGGAGGGCTGTATTTCGATTTTTAGACTGATTGGCGGTGTTCATTTTTTAGGCAGCGATTTTTGGGGTGAAAAATTTGGAGGGTTTGTTTAGGCTTAGAAGGATTGATTTTGAGTGAAAGCTGCCTAATTGCGTGTATCTACAAACGCATCAATAAAACGGACAGGATTGTCTTTATTTATCGCTTCTTCCAAAGAAGTAATCCGAGTTTGAAACTGATTCATTTCCGTCAAATAAGCCATAATTCTGCTGCATTATTTAAATGCAAAATACAACGACCTGCTTTTTACACCAATTCATTCACCGAAAAGTAGGTGAGTTTTTTCACAGCCTGACGATTGGCGTGTATGTGCAGTAGCGGATTAGAAGCACTTTACTGTCAACCAAGCACCAACTTTGATAGAAGCACAAAGCTTGATTTAACCACTGAACCGCCACTTTTGGGTAGGTGCTGTTATGCGGATGTTCTTCTGTCGTTTGTCATTAATAATGCAGTCAATTTATGTGTCAAAAGTTGTTTCATTTAATGTTAGAAAAACTCGCTCTTCTTTTATAACGTCTCGTTCTTTTAGGTAAGGAACTATTTTCATTTTTAACAACCAGTCTAACAAATTGTCAATGAAAACATGGTTGGGTTTACCGAATGAATTTTTTACAAAATAAATTTGATAATTCTTTGTGTGGTTCAGAAATAGTCGCCATTCATTTTTAGTCAAGTAAAATGTTGGCTTGTTCTTTACAGTTCCTTTGCATTCAATGTAATATTCAATTGTTCCATCAAGGTCGAGAATTTCAAAGTCGTGGTCAGAGTTGCTTTCACCGTTTTCATTGAGCCAATTAACTCTGTCTGGATATTTCTTTTTTAGAACTTCAAATAGATATTCTTCGGATGCTTTTCTTATTTTTTCGTTGTGTTCGGCATCTTCAATGATGTCTGGAATTTCTACTTTGTCCTTTTTTAGTTCAGAAAGTTCCTTTCTTATTTCTTTGATTTGCTCAACTATCAAGTCAAGCTGAGTGCTTGAATTGTGATTTGATACTTCTTCTGTCATTTTTGGCTCTACCTCATCGTTTATTATCTCAACCTTCGCTTCAGGCTCTGCAACTTTTGTAATCTGGGGAGCAGAATGATTAACAGTTGGCAAATATGTTTGTTGAACTATTGGAGTTGTCCTAAATGCTTGATAAAATGAAGTAAGGCTACTTCTTATAGAACTTTGATTGTAAGTCCCATTGCAAAATGAAATAAAGTTTGGTGTCCCTCCAGTAATTTTAGCAATTTCATTTGCTTGTTTAATTCCGCCTGCTTTTAAGTCAATTCCTATTACATGTATTTTACAATTTATTCCGTCTGCTGTTGCGTTTTTAGCTTCTTGAACATAATCGCCCTTTTCAGTTTCTTCTCCATCTGTCACAAGAATTATTACTTTGTCATTAGCAACATACTCCGAAAGAGCTTTGACAGATGCTCTGATAGAAGCAGCTATCGGTGTTCCACCGTCTGAGCAGTTTATCTTTTGAATAGCTTGTTTTATTGTCTCCTTGTCAGTCTTGCTTAAAGGTAAAACTGATTGAATAGAAAGCTGTTTGTTTACAGTCGTGAAAGGTTTTATACCGATTTGGGCTGAAGTGTCAAGGTCAGGAAGAATGTCGTTAAGGAGTGCTTGTTTTGTTGCACTCATTTTGTTTTTCATACTCCCTGAAATGTCAACCAATATTTCTGTTACTGTCTCCATATTTTTTGTCTGTTGTGATTATGCTCATTCGTTATAGAATAGCTGATAAAATCCCTGTTTACGCAACTCC
>JAIXUI010000028.1 GCA_027484125.1 Bacteroidota bacterium
AAGGATCACCAAACATCTCCAAAAAAGTGCTTTTCAAAAACTCATCCAGCAGGCGGATGCTTTCTTTGCGTTGGGCAATCAGGTTCTCGGCTTTGCTGAGGATGTTGGCAATGTGGAGTTGGTCGGGAAGGGGGGGAAGTTCAAATTTTACAAACTCAACAAACCCTCTTGAGATTCCGCCCACAGTTGCACCTCTGAAATCCCGCAGAATTTCTCTTTGACCTTGTGGACATTTTAGATAATGAAATGCAAATCGGGGATATGCCTTTGATTTGTCAATTTTCAAAAGAAAAACATGTTCGTTTACCGCTGCTTTGTCAAAGGGAAACTCATCACTAACAAAACTCACCTTTCCAGTAGTCGCTCCATCCTTAACAATCAGAATATTTTCCTTTTCTATTATTCCACTTTTTAATCCCTTGAAAAAATCTTCGGGAATGTATTTTACAGACTTGAAATTAAATCCACCATTTCCATCTAAATGTTCTGCACCTAATGATGGAATGCCATTGTTATCAAGTGAAGCACCACCTTTGGGTCTTCCTCCGCTTTCAAGTGAACTTAATATTTGAGATAACCTAGATTGCATTACATCAACGCTTTTAATTCTCCCAATCCTTTTTGAATTTCTGTTTCTAGGCTTTCTATTTTTTCAAATATTACCTCGGGTTTTTCATACACCACTTCTTCGTACACTTCTTCTTTGTAGGTGCTGAGGTTCAGGTCGTAGTTGTTTTCTACAATCTCCTTCTTCGGCACCATGAAGTATTTGCCCCTTCTGTCTGAACCTTGATTTATACGATTTTCACGATTGCCCTGATTTGTTTTTTCATTGAAATCGATTTCCGGTTCTGCTGCTATCATGTCAATCCCTAAATCATGCGATTCATGGTACAGACGGTTTTTATAGCGTTGCACGATCTCCGGCAAATCGCTTTCTGCTATCTTGTTTCGCTTGTCGTCCAGGGTGTAGCCGTCGGCCTGCATGTCGTAGAACCATACGTGGTTGGTTTCGCCGCCTTTGGTGAAAATCAATATGGCGGTGCTTACGCCTGCATAGGGTTTAAAGACGCCACTCGGTATTGCAATTACGGCTTTCAGCTCGGCTTGCTCTATCATCAGTTTCCGCACGGCTTCAAAGGCTTTACCGCTGTTTTGTATCACCCCGCTGGGCACAATCACCGCTGCTGTTCCGCCCATTTTCAGCATGTTGAAAATGCGTTCTACAAACAGCAACTCGGTTTTGGTAGTAGGCAGTTTCAGCCCTTCGTTGATGTCGCCTTTGTCGATATTGCCGGTAAAGGGTGGGTTGGCCAGCACGATATCAAACTGGCTGTCTTCGTTGTAGCTTTTGCTCAGGGTGTCTCGGTAGTCGATGGAAGGTTGGTCTATGCCGTGCATCATCATGTTCATCAAGCCCAAACGCACCATGGTGGTGTCAATGTCATACCCCACAAAGCTTTTGTCTAATATGCTTTTTACTTCCTGCGTTAGCACCGCACTGATGGCGGCACGTTCAAAGCCGTCTTCATCTTTTTGCAACTTGGCCGGGTCCTTCTTCCTTACCAAATCGGTGAGGATGTATTGATACGCACCCAACAAGAAACCGCCTGTTCCGCAAGCAGGGTCGGCAATGCGTTGCCCTAATTGCGGAGCTACCAATTCGGCCATCAGTTTAATGATGTGTCTGGGTGTGCGGAATTGACCGTTTTTTCCTGCTGTGGCTATTTCACTCAACAGCATTTCATACACATCGCCTTGTATGTCCTGAAAGGCATGTCCGCCTTCGGTGGCGTCGCGTTCAATTTCTTTGAAAATATCTTCTACAATATTGATGGCAGAAACCAGCAAACTGGCTTTGGGCATGATGAAAACCGCATTGGCCATGTGCTTGGTAAATGGCGAAGTTTCTCCGTTCAGTTCTTTCAAAAACGGAAACACCTTCATCTGCACATGCAACAGCATTTCGTCTGCGGGCTTGTGCTTGAATACACTCCAACGCAGTTCGTTTTTGTCAATGCTTTCGTTGCTTCCCGGAATTTGAAACTTGCCTGAGAATCGGGAAACATATATTTCGCCTGTCCATTCTGCATCCCGTTCGCGTTTGGCTTCTAAATCGTCCAGACGCTTCATGAAAATGAGGTAGGTGATTTGCTCAATGGCAGTTAGAGGGTTGGCAATGCCTCCTTCCCAGAAGTTTTGCCAGAGCTTGTCGATGAGCGATTTGAGTTGGGTATTGTTCTGGAGCATTTATTTCTTCTTTAATTGTAACTGTAATGCTTTCCCTTTTCTGGTTAGGCGGTATTTTTGGTTTTTGCTATGGGGTTTATCAGGGATGGTCATTTCAATGAGGTCTTGTTTGAGGGCTTTTTGTTGATAGTTTTCTCTGAAATTCTTTTCGTCCTTCAGTTTCAAAATCTGTTGCAGTTCTAGCCTTGTTTTTTCTCCTTCTAAAACCAATATCAATCTTCTGACTTCGGGGGTAACTTCAGGGGTAACTTCGGGGGTGACTTCGGGGGTAACTTTCATGGCCGTTGGTTCATTTACAAGGTCGGTTACTTGTACGGCACCCGGACGATAAAGAATCGTTCTAAAATCTTCAGCCTGAATAAACTGAGGTTCAGCCAAACCTACAGCCACAGACTTTTGAATGATATCAGTGGTTCCTGTCCCCATCCTTTCGATATAACCGGCCAAATACAGCGGCTCAGCAATTAAGGGATTAGCTGGTACGGAAGTATGTAGCTGTTTTAACTTCTCGGTTGTCCAACCCATAGGCAAGGCGCCCGGATTCCATATTTCCAACCTATCTCGAAAGAGCATCACTTGGACACTTGCATTGCTGGTATAATCACGGTGTGCAATGGCATTCACAAGAGCCTCAGCAATTACTTCTTTCGGGATTTCGTACCGGCCTGGAATTGAAACGGATTCTGCTCTGGTTTCAATGCGGTAATCCAATTTATTCAGCACAAATTCTAACGCTTGATCAACCAGTTCAAACATGGTTCCCTTGAATACTTTATAGGAGGGAATGGGTTTCTCAACGATTGTTCCGGCAAAGGAGGCACAACGAACTTCTGAGTTAATAAAGAATCGTTGTGGTAGTTGTCCAAACAGCAAGAGTGCTGCATTCGTAATTCGGCTGTTTTGAATTAGATTCAGGTGGGTCAATATTTTTTCGGGGGATGCTGTTTCTGCTAAAGGAAAACCACGTTTTGCCTGAGCCAGCTGAACAAAGGATTTCAGTTTTTCGGCGTCAATATCTGCTAGGGTTGCGGAGCTATGAAGGGTAGCATCAAATGGCCCTGTGCGGATAATTTCCTTTTCTTCCAGATAACGCACCAATGACGCATAAACGGCAGCTTTTAATGCTTCTATCGTATTGAATTTCTTTCGAACCAACACTTCCTGAGCTTTGCTAATGAAAGCTTGCTCCTTGGGATGACGGTCTTCCTGATTAGCCTCAGACAGGAATACGAGCCGTGTTTTGTGCCATTGTGTGGCATGGTCAAATTCGAGTTCTGTAGGTGAGATTCCATCCGCATTTTCAAAACCATAGCTTTTTCCAAGCAGTCCGAGATAAATAGCTGATTGCTCTACTTCTTTCAGGTAAACGGCATCAGCGCGTTGGTCAATAGCAGGTAGCAGTTCGAAAAGAAAAGGCTCAAAAAATTTACCTAGCAAAGGATCTGCGCAGATATACTCATGCAGCGCTTTTCGTTCCTGTGAAAACTCTATTTGCACACTGCTGATGAATATTTTTTTCTTGGCCATCTTATGCGGCTAATACTTTTTCGGTTAATCTCAATATTTCGTCAATCTCTCTTGGACTGAATATGCCCCTGATACCATCAGGATGAAGCATGGTAAAGGGCGATTCAATTAAATTTCGTTTGCTCACATTGCCTTTTTCTAACACAAAGTTTTTAAGCAATTCTAAAAATTGTAGCTGGCGGCTGCTGAGGTAACTGTGTTTGGAAACAAAATCATCAAATGCTTTGGTAACGGTTTCGGCAAAGGTTTCTAATTGCTCAATGCCTAATATATGTTTGATGAATTGCACCAGGGCTGCTTTACGATGTTGGTAAACTTTACGAAGCAAATCAATGGTTATATGCGGATGGTCGTGGTGAAGTGCTTCTGCGAGTTGCTCGGCTTCTTCAGGGGTGATGGCTTGTCCTTGCTTGAGTTTTTGTAAAATCGGACTGCTTAAGACCAGCTCGTTGATTTTGTTTTCAACTAATTCACGGTATTTGGCCACGCTCAAGGCTTCGTGTTGTGGCCCAAATTCCACCATTTCCTTTTCGGCTATGAAGTCTTTCAGGTTGAATTTCGCGGGAGGCAAGGCAACTACGGCTTCTCGGTATTTCATCAATGGGGCAAGTTTCTCAATGAGTTCATCAAACTTGTCTTCGTTGATGGTGGCCCAATAATGATTGCTTTGTGCTTGAAGGATCAACTCCTGTTGTTTTGCTACGATATTGATGCTCAAGGGTAGTTCGCCTATTTCTTCTATGATGCTGGCTTTCAGGGTTTCAAACTTTTCGTTTTCTCCTGCCAAATGAGCCAAGGATACTTCTACAATATCTTTTTCAAATCGCATGGCTTTGAAATCAACCTCTGAAACCGTGCGCTGCAAGGGCTTGATGACGGTTTCTAAGAATTCCATTTTGTCTGAAGTGAGGTTGCTCCAAAAGTTTTCGTCTTCCAGGCGTTGCAATTCGTTTCGGGCTTCCATAATGACCACCGAATTTTTCGGAAGTGCCTCAACCTGCTTGCTTATTTTCTGAGTTTCTTTCTTGACGATTTCCGCTCGGTTTTGTGTTTGGGCTTCTTTAATCTTGTCTAATCGCACACCAAACAATCGAACGGGCAAGGGAATTTGCGTCTTGGGTTCTTTTCCTTTCGGGTTTACTTTAAAGTATTCAAAGTTGTCCCAACAATCCAGTATGAGGAAGTAGTCCTTTTGGGTGCACCAAGGTTTTATTTTTTCCGGTTCAAGCAATCGGGTTCCTCGGCCGATCATCTGCCAAAACTTGGTGTAGCTGTAAACGGGTTTGGCAAATACCAGGTTTACCAATTCCCGCACATCAATGCCGGTATCCAGCATGTCCACGCTGATGGCGATGCGCGGCATGTCATTTTGCTTAAACTGGTCGAGCAGTCCGCCTTTGCCGTAAACCCGTGGGTCGTCGCTGACCAATACTTTGGCCAATTCGCCTTGGTATTCCGGATATAGCGAGTCGAAGATTTCTTCTATTCGTCGGGCATGTCCTTTACTGATGCAGAAGAAAATGGTTTTTCCGGGTAATACGCCATGGGCATCTTTGATGGATTCTTCCATGAATTCACGAACGATCAAAGCGTTGGTGCCTCGGTTGATGACGGTCTTTTCTAGTTCGGTTCCTTCATAATTAATTTCTTCTATTTCTTTCCCTTCGAGTATCAACTTCTGTTGGTCTTCCAGTGAAATGGTGCGTTTGTTTATCCCTTCAACCTGAAACTTGGTCTTGATTTTCATCACCTGAAAGTAGCTCAGGAATGGCGGAACGTGATTGACGGCTTCTTCGAAGGTATAGGCATAGGTGGGAACTCCTTCTTCACATTCAAATAATTGAAAGGTGTTGTGGTCAATTACATCGGTGGGTGTAGCGGTTAAGCCAAGGGTAATGGTGTTGAAGTAATCAAGAATTTCCTGATAGGTGTTGTAGATGCTTCGGTGACTTTCATCCACCACGATTAAGTCGAAGAAATGCGGACTTAAGCGTTTGTGTTCATCGCGAATGATGTTCAACATGGTTGGATAGGTTGAAACATAGATTCGGCGGTCGGTGGTTATTTCTTTTTCTCCTTCCTTGGGCCAGCGGGGTTCGTTGGGCAAATGCGCTTTGAAGGCATCCAAGGTTTGGTCGCGGAGTGCTATTCGGTCAACGAGAAACAAGACCCGCTCTGCCCATCCGGCTCGCATGAGGGCGTCCACCAGGGCGATGCAAGTTCTGGTCTTGCCTGTGCCGGTAGCCATGACCAACAGAAACTTGCGTTTCCGTTTTTCAACGGCTTCCATCACCGCACGGATGGAGGCTATCTGATAATTCCGTCCTGCAATGTTGGTATTGATGAGCTCACCGGCTAAGGGCTTTCTCGCTTTGCGAAGGTAAGCGTAGCGTTCCAGGTCGTCCCGCGTGGGGAATCCATAGACTTTTTTGGGGGGATAATTGCCTATATCCCAGAAATAAAGGTCGTGACCGTTGGTATAAAAGCAGAAGGGCAAGTCAACGCCCAGAGTTTGTTGGATATTCAAACAATACTGCTTGGCCTGTTCCCGACCAAGAGCAGCATCCACAGAAGTCTTTTTAGCCTCCACCACCGCGAGCGGTTTACCATCCCTGCCCAGCAGCACATAATCACTGAACTGATGACCCGCATAAGGCGATTCAGAATCCTCTATAACCTCCAATCTAATATCAAACTCCTCAACCACCTGAGTTCGGTCAGCCACATTCCAACCCGCCTGCCACAAACGGTCGTTAATGATTTCCTTCCTCGTCAGCTTCTCATTTTTCACTTCCAGAATCTATAAATGAATGATAGCCCAAAATACACAACAAAACCA
>JAIXUI010000049.1 GCA_027484125.1 Bacteroidota bacterium
AGTTTAAATATTGCATTCTCTGTCTTAAATATTGGACACTCAAGTTTAAATATTCCGTTCTCTGTCTTAAATATTGGACTCTACAGTTTAAATATTGCATTCTCTGTCTTAAATATTGGACACTCAAGTTTAAATATTCCGTTCTCTGTCTTAAATATTGGACACTGAAGTTTAAATATTCCGTTCCCTATTTTAAATATTGGACTCTACAGTTTAAATATTCCGTTCTCTATTTTAAATATAGGACACTGAAGTTTAAATATTCCATTCACTGTCCTCAATATTGGACACTCGCACTTCAATATTCCGTTCTCCGACTTCAATATTCCGTTACCTCATCTCAATATTCCACTCTCTGTCTTCAATATGGGACACTCGCACTTCAATATTGCGACAATCTATCACTTTTTCTTAGTGTATCTCGTGACCTCCCCTGTGCCCTTTGTGATACACAGCGCGCGCCAGTTTGGCTGTCTATATGGACAAAAAGGCAGGTATTGGCTGCTGCTTCAAGCCATTTTGGCTTTTAATTCAGCTTGGATAACCGTTTGATTTGAAGCTTCCCAAGTTAAACACGCTATGAACCTTAACCAATTCACTATCAAAGCCCAGGAGGCAGTACAAAAAGCTGCCGAGCTGGCCCAATCTCGCTCGCAGCAGGCGATTGAAACCGCCCATTTGCTTCAGGGGATTATGGAAACCGATGAACGTATCCTCAGTTTTATCCTGAGCAAGGCCGGTGCCCGCGAGGCTCCGCTTAAAATGGCCCTCGAGGCGGAATTAAACCGCTTCCCTAAGGTCAGTGGAGGGCAGCCTTATCTCAGTCAGGACGCTCAGAAAACCTTACTTCATGCCCAAAAGCTGGCCAAGTCAATGAAGGACAGCTATGCGGCGGTTGAACACCTGATTCTCGCCTTGTTGGAGAACAAAGACGTAGTTGCCCGCCTGTTGCAAGACGCTGGCCTCTCTCCTACAGCCGCCAAAGCGGCCGTGTTGGAGTTGCGAAAAGGACAAACCGTCAACGACCCTCACGCTGAAAATAGCTACCAGGCCTTAGATAAATACGCCCGCAACCTGAACGCCCTCGCTGAAGCCGGCAAGCTCGACCCGGTTATTGGTCGCGATGATGAAATACGAAGGGTGATTCAGATACTGAGCCGCAGAACGAAGAACAACCCCATCCTCATCGGTGAACCCGGTGTCGGAAAAACAGCCATCGCCGAAGGCATCGCCATGCGGATTGTAAACGGCGATGTGCCGGAAAACATCAAAGGCAAGGTAGTATTCTCGTTAGACATGGGTGCGCTGATTGCAGGAGCCAAGTACAAAGGAGAGTTCGAAGAACGCCTCAAAGCGGTGGTGAAAGAGGTCATCAATTCCGAAGGCGAAATCGTCCTTTTCATTGACGAAATCCACACCTTGGTAGGCGCAGGAGGCGGTGGCGAAGGCGCCATGGACGCGGCCAACATCCTCAAGCCGGCACTGGCACGCGGAGAATTGAGGGCCATAGGCGCGACTACCTTAGCGGAATACCAGAAATACTTAGAGAAAGACAAAGCCCTCGAAAGGCGTTTCCAAAAGGTGATGGTAGAAGAACCGGACGCTGCCGATGCCATCTCCATCTTAAGAGGACTGAAAGAGCGTTATGAAACCCATCATAAAGTTCAGATTCGCGACGAAGCCATCATTGCAGCGGTGGAGTTGAGTCAACGCTACATTGCGGATCGATTCCTTCCCGACAAAGCCATCGACTTGGTGGACGAAGCCGCTTCTAAGCTGAGAATCGAAATCGATTCTGTTCCAGAAGAAGTGGACGAATTAGACCGCCGCATCATGCAGTTGGAAATTGAGAATGAGGCTCTCAAACGGGAGCAAGACGAAGAAAAGCTGAAAGTTTTAGCCCACGACATCTCCAGTTTGAAAGAAGAACGCGACGCTTTAAAAGCCCGCTGGAGAATGGAAAAAGACGTAGTGGAAGCCATTCAGCAGCAAAAAACCTTGATGGAGCAGTACAAACTGGAGGCTGAACAAGCGGAAAGAGCTGCCGACTACGGCAAAGTGGCTGAAATCCGCTATGGAAAACTTAAGGAGGCGGAAGCTACGCTGAAAGAGAAACAGCAGGAATTGGTTGAACTTCAGCAAAACAGCAAAATGTTGAAGGAAGAAGTAGATGCCGAAGACATTGCCGGAGTGGTGAGTCGCTGGACTGGAATTCCGGTAAGCAAGATGGTGGAAAGCGAACGACAGAAGTTGCTCAGATTAGAAGAAGAGCTGCACCGCCGGGTGGTGGGTCAGGAAGAAGCTATAGAAGCGGTGGCGGATGCGGTGCGCAGGTCGCGGGCTGGACTGCAAGACAACAAGCGCCCGATAGGCTCATTCATTTTCCTCGGTTCTACCGGAGTCGGGAAAACCGAGCTGGCGAAAGCGTTGGCGGAGTTCCTCTTCGACGATGAAAATGCCATGATACGCATCGACATGTCGGAGTACCAGGAACGACATACGGTAGCCCGACTGATTGGCGCACCTCCCGGCTATGTAGGATACGATGAAGGCGGGCAACTTACCGAGGCGGTTCGTCGCAGGCCGTACAGCGTGTTGTTGCTGGATGAAATCGAAAAAGCGCACCCGGATGTCTTCAACATCCTGCTGCAAGTGCTCGACGATGGCCGACTTACCGACAGCAAAGGGCGGGTGGTGAACTTCAAGAACACCATCATCATCATGACTTCCAACCTCGGCAGCAGCTTAATCCAGGAACAACTGGCGGATTATTCCGAAGGCGATTTCGACAAGTTGGATAAAACCCGCGATGCGTTGTTTGAGTTACTAAAACGCACCATTCGCCCGGAGTTCCTCAACCGAATCGATGAAGTGATCATGTTTACCCCATTAAGCAGGGCTAATATCAAAGGCATTGTGAAACTTCAAATCGAAAAACTGCGCAAGCAGTTAGAAGAAAAAGGCATACACATGGCGGCCACACCGGAAGCGGTTGCGTATTTGGCCAAAGAAGGGTACGACCCACAATTCGGCGCAAGGCCGCTGAAACGATTGATTCAGCGAAAAGTGCTGAACGAGTTATCGAAGCAATTGCTGGCCGGCTTGGTACAAAAAGAATCGACCATCCTGCTTGACGTGGACGCCCACGGAAAACTGCACTTCGGAAACGATAGCATTATATTGAATTAAGAGCGTCTATCATTAAAAGAAACAGGCCATCACGGATGAAGTGGTGGCCTGTTTTAGTTTTATATAAGATTGAACTAGGGAGTTTCAGATTGGAAAAAGGATAACTTTTTTGAGTAAGTACTTAAACACAGATTGTCGTATCAAGGACGATGCTTTGCACTTCTTACCGCTTTAACTTCCTGGCTTATTTCGTCCATCGTCATGGAAGACAGACCGTACTTCTCAGCTAATGCTACACATTGGTTGAGGTTTTGCCGCATAAGTTCCTTGCTGATGAGTTCAAGAATCTCATTGAAAGTGAGTTGGTCTTTTTTGATTCCAAACTTCTTGATCTCCAAGTCAGAAATAACAATATGGAGTGTTCTCATGCCTTGAATAAGTTGCTGATAAATAAACTGAATATTGGCAAAACACAGTAGGGATTCTCGCGATTCAACCTAGAGAATCCTAGCCTTCTTGCTTATCCCTTCTTTTCTTCCAACCGAAAAACAGCATCAATAACAAGGCGATAGCATACACCGCAGCGAGAGCTGGCTTTTCGATTTGGCCTTTGTCCCAATCTACTGACTTCATCAGTCCGCGGGCTATAAGAAAGAAGATAATCCAGTAGGTAAATCCGAGTCGAATTAGCTTGTTCATATTGTTTGCAACATAGTTCAGCGATTCAATTTTCCCAAGTCCATTCTATGGAGGAATGCAAAAACCAGCAAGAAGAAAGCTTGGACGATGTAATTTTAATCCCGAAGGGATCACATGGTAAAACCAATGTTGTTCGACTCCTTCGGAGTCGTATAGAGGTGGGTTGATCGTGTTCTATTAATATTCGACCCGTTCCGGGTCGGGCTAATTTGAATAAAATTGAATTGTTCAAAGAGCGTATTGTTCACGTTTACAAGCTCCTTATTTGGAAAACAACCTTATTAACTAAGAAATGATCCCGAAGGGATCAAATGTTAATAGACAATGGGAAAACCAATGTGGTTCGACCCCGAAGGGGTCGCATTGGGGGAATGATGGTGTTTTATAACCCTACGACCCGTTCCGGAACTAGCTTTTACGTCCCGCTAATGCCCAGAATCCCTCTCAGGATTGGCTTCAGCCCGCTAAAGAAAAACTCTACGGCTATCACCATCACGATAAGTCCCATCAGGCGCATCATCACATTGTTGCCGGTTTCACCTAAAAGCGCAATAATTTTAGACGAGCTCATTAGCACAAGATACGTCAGGGCGATGACCAACATCATGGATAGGATGAGAATGGCCTTGAGTTCCGGCGCTTGTGCTTGTTCCATCAACACTATGGCGTTGGTAATGGCTCCGGGGCCGCAAATCATGGGAATCGCCAATGGCGTGATGGAGATGTCGTTGACATAGCTTTTGATTTCGGTATCCTTAATCTTCACTTGACCCAATCGGGCCTGGAGCATGTCCATCCCCATCATGAAGAAAATCACTCCACCAACTATCCGCAAACTATTGAGTGAAATGCCAAAGAACCGAAACAACAACTGCCCAAAGAAGGCAAAGACCATGAGGGTGATAAACGCCACCACCGCAGCCTTTCGGGCGGTACGTTTCCGGTGCCGGTCTTCTAAATCGGCGGTCATGGTCATAAAAATGGGCATAGTGCCCAAGGGGTTGATCAGGGAGAAGAAAGAAGTAAGGCAGAGTAAAGCAAAAGCCGTGAGTTCGGCGATAGGTGTCTGAATAATCAGCAGGTTATGGAGCATCCGCGAGGTTATTTTCAGCCGAATCTGCCAACTCGTTGGAGAGCGCAAACATGGCTTTGAATGGAACAATCCCAAAAAGAAGGGCCGACAGGCCGGAAGTTGCGGTGGCAATTATCCAAGCCCAACCCCAGGCTAAATTGGAGTTTCGAAGAAATATAAATACCAATCCGCTTCCTGCAAGCCAAGTCAGCCAAGCCAGTACCCTGTTGAGACGAAGGAAGTGTCCTTCTCGCTTTCCACAGGATATAATCTGAAAAATGACCACAGGCAAATGAGTGAGGCATGAAGCTAAGGCCGCTCCTTCAGCTTTGTACAGCGGTATGAGAACCAGGTTGAAGCCTAAGTTGCACAACAATCCAAATCCTGCAATGCGCAACAATGGTCGGGTGTAATGTCCTGCTGTAAGCAAGGTCCCGAAAACATAAGTGAGGCTTAAGGGCATGAAGGCTGTCATCAACCAGGCAAATGACGTGGCGTGTTGGGGGTTGTAGTCGTGGTAGAGTAACCGCATGATGGGCTCTCCGAAGCACCAGCCTGTCAAGGCTAGAATCCCACCTGCAACCAAAAGTCCTTGCCAGGCTATTTCTACAAAAGGACGAAGTGCGGCAGGCGTTCGCAATTTGGACGCAAATGCAGGAAGAAGAAAGGAGCTCAATAAAACCGGCAACATCTGAAAAGCATCGGTGAGCCGGTAAGCAGCGGCGTATATATCCACTTGATAAGCGCCATCAGGCAAAATTTTCTCCAGCAAAACGGCATCAAGGCGGGTATAAAAAGAAGTGAGTAGCCCAAGAAAGGCAAAGGGTAAGGTGGTTTTGAAAACGGGCAGCAAACGTTCAACCTGAAACTTGGGTTTCCAGGTGCCGGCTCGTTTGGCTACGTTCCAATACATGACGAGGTTGCCTGCAAGAAAACCCAAGGTTTGCCCCCACACATATCCCCAAATCAATCGCTCGCCTCTGAACCATGGATGCAGCACCAATGGCAAGCATAGCAGCACCATGACGGCTTTATCGAGAATGGAGAAGAAGCTATCCAGTTTATAAAGGTGCAGTCCGTTTACATAAGACCGGAAGAAGGAAAGATTGATGACCAGCACATGGTTGAGTGCAATCACCATCAGGAGAGAGAATTGATTTTCGTATCCGGCGAGCCATCCGGCAATGGCCACGACCAACAAATATGTTAAACCCAATAAAATTTTTAGTCCCCACATGCCGGGCCAATACTTGCGTAAAACGGCAGGTGATCGGGCCAGTAAACTGCCGTTATAGTTGGCCAAACCCATGTCGGGAATGATGGCAAAAAGCAGTGAAAAGCTGTATAGCGTATAGAAAATGCCATAATCGTGGCCGGCGCTCAAGTTCTGAACGCCTCGGTCGATGCCGAAAATCCACAGCGGTTTCACCAGTGCATTGAGCACGATGAGCAGCGCAACATTCTTATAAAAATGCTTGGTTTCCGGCATAAGGCGGGCAAAAATAGCCCGATAGTCCGAATTTTACGGCTGAAAATGCTAAACGCAGAACAACTGTACTTCCTGCGCTCCGCTTTGGCGAGTCGCAAAATCAACTGGAAAGGCCGTTTGGACCGGGAAAAAATCCAGTCGGTGCTTCTTATTCGCATGGATGAAATTGGCGATGTGGTCTTGGGTTTACCTGCTTTGTCGGCCCTGAGGGCAGCTTTGCCGGGCATTCCTTTTACGGTTTGGTGCAAACCACTCACGGCAGACTTGTTCCGCCATAGTGGTTGCGTAGATGAGGTCATCACTCAGTCTCAACATTTGGCTCGCCACTACGATTTGGTTGTGGATTTGCGAGGCACGCGTGAAAGTTTACGAATAGCCCTTCGAAAAAAACCTTTGTTGCTCTTAGACCGTGGCAGTGTTAGGTTGAAGTATAAAATGCGCAAGCAAGTGGGCCAGGTGCATGAAACCAAAGTCAACTGGGAAGTTTTAGAACCGCTTATCGGTCCTCTTCCTGATGAAGCCCTTCAACCGGTGCTCAAACCCGGTCATCGACACGAACAAACGGCCAAGCTTTTCCTTCAACGAAATGTTATTGGCGAATTTGCGGTCTTGCATACGGGTGCAAGAAAGTTGTTGAGGCGTTGGTCCATTGCCAAGTTCGCTGCATTAGCAGAAGCCTTGCATAGTGACTATGGCTTGGACATCGTTTTTGCCGGAAGCGAAGACGAGCAACGCGACATCGAGCGTATTCAAGAGAAAATCAGCTTCCCGACCTACAGTTTCGCCGGTCAAGGCAATCTGCTCGATTTTGCGGCCTTCTGTTACCGGGCGAAAATCTTTATCGGCAACGACAGCGGACCTATGCACTTAGCAAGCGCTTGCGGAATTCCGGTAATTGGCCTCTTCGGCCCCGGTATGCCGGATGCTTTTGGTCCGGCTGGTGCGAATTCGGTGGTCATTCACCACAAATTACCTTGTCACCCTTGCGACCAGGTGAATTGCGTGCTCCCCAACAATCCTTGTATCAACCACATTGAGTTGGAAGAGGTGTTGGCGGCTTGCAAGCAAGTGCTCAAGGTGGTAGAACACCGCTAACGCCCTTTTTCAAGGAGCAACTATTTCTTCTGGATTTCTTCTGCGGAAGCCATGATGTCGGGTACACCGGAGAAGGTTCGTTGAATCATTTCCGGGGTAAAGACTTCTGAAACTGGTCCACAAGCCACCAATCTGCGGTTGATGAGGATAACTTCATCGAAGTATTCCGGCACTTTGCTTAAGTCGTGGTGAACGATAACTACAGTATTGCCTTCCGCGGCCATCTCTTTGATAATGCGAATGATGCGTTCTTCGGTGGTGGCATCAACACCCACAAAAGGCTCATCGAACAGATAGACTTTGGCCTGCTGGCACAAGGCCCTGGCGATGAAAACACGTTGTTGCTGTCCGCCACTTAACGCGCTGATAGACCGGTGTTCGAGGCCTTTCAAGCCAAGTCGCTCTAAGGTGGACAACGCAATGGCCTGATCTTCCTGATTCAACGGTTGAAATACCCGCTTATGTGGATAGCGCCCCATCAACACTACGTCGAGAACCGTGGCAGGAAAATCCCAATCTATTTCTTCTCTTTGAGGCACATAAGCTACCATCGGCCGTAATTGCTGAATGGGATAACCCCCAATGCTAACACTTCCTGATTGCACGGGAATCAAGCCTAACATTGACTTTAACAAGGTAGATTTTCCGGAACCATTGGGCCCTAAAAGGCCATAAACAAGGCCAGGTTTAATTTCAAGGTTGAAGTTCTGAAGTACAGGTCTTCGTTCGTAGGCAACTCTTAAACCTTGAACACTCAACTGGCCGGAGAAAGAAGGCACGGCAGGAGGCATTTTCATCTTCCAAGCCACAAAACCAAAGGCTGCGAGGAAGAAAATGCCAATTCCAATCAAGAAAGGCGTAGGATTTTCCTCCTTCACCGACTTGCTTTCAGAAGTATTTGGGCTGCCTTTGGACAATCCACCCGTAATCACCAGGGCATCGGCTTCAATCATACCGAGGTAAGTGGCTTGGGGAGAACCCGCAGGGCCCAATGCATCTGCATAGAGTTTTCCGCCTATAACAATGCCTTCATCCTTGGCCACTTGCTGCATCAACTTGGGGTTGATGGTTGACTCAATGAAGATGGCAGGCACTTTTAATTGACGAATAAGTGCTCGAAGCTGTTTCATATCGCTCAATTGCACATCGGCGTCAGTAGTAGTACCCAATATGGATTGCACTTTGAAACCATATCGGTTGGCGAAGTAGCGAAATGCGTCGTGTGAAGTGATGATGATGCGGCGCTCCTTGGGCACTTCCTTGACCAGCACTTGGATGCGTTGATCGAGTTGAAGTATTTGCTCACGAAAAACCTGAAGGTTTCTTTGAAATACTTCTTTTTTATCGGGGTAGAGGCGAATCAGCCCATCAGCAATTACTTCGGCGTATTGCAAACCATTGAGTGGATCCATCCAGGCATGTGGATCGTAGGAATCTTCATGTTCCGCACTGCGAATAGGCAGCACCCTATCGGAAGCGGTGATGATGGGTTTATTGCCGCCGGCGGCCTGCACCAGTTTATCGAGCCAGCCTTCCAGGTTTAGGCCATTTCTTACAATCACCTTAGCGGCTGCAATTCGGGCTGCATCTGCCGGAACGGCTTCATAAATATGGGGATCAGCACCGGAAGGAAGCAAGGAAACCACTTTTAGCTCATCTCCGGTAACCTGTTTGGTAAGGTCGGCTAGAAAAGTGGTGGTAGCCAAAACCTCCTGGGCTTCGAGCCTTCCGAAAGTGAGCAAGAAAAACAACAGGCAGCAAAAGACGCGCATGGCGTAAAATTCATCAATTTGTGATTAAACCGTATCCTAAAGATGATCGAAACCAAACCAGCCTGGCAATTTGAACGACTTTGTGCCCTTTGGGTACTGGCTGAGTCGGGCTTAGGCGGCTGGATGCACAGCCTCAAAGTTCCTTTAACGGGAATTTTGCTTGGCGGCGCTTCGGTGGTTGTGCTTTGTTTGCTGGCATGGAACGCGCCCAACCCGGGAAGAAGACTCCTTCAGGCCACGCTTTTGGTGGCTTCATTTAAGTTGCTTATCAGTCCACAAGCGCCTATACAGGCTTATTTCGCGCTATTCTTTCAGGGCATTTGCGGGGTTCTTTTTTTCAGCGTGCTTCCCTCCTACCGATTGGCCTGTTGGCTCACCGGATTCATTGCTTTGGCAGAATCAGGCGCTCAGAAATTCCTGGTTGCCAGCCTTTGGATGGGGGAAGATTTTTGGAAAGCTTTGAATAAACTCGCCGGCTATGTCGGGAAGTTTTTAGCCATATCGCCGGAGTCGGCATCGTGGATGCCTGCCGGGTTGGTATTAGGCTGGACGTTGTTTCATGCGTTTTGGGGGCTTTTCATCGCAGTTTGGATCAGCCGCTGGGTAACTTCTCCTGCTCAATCCGTTGATTGGAACTCTATTGACCCTCAAGTTTGGAAGGGAATTCAGCTTCAACCAACCACTTCAGGCAATAAGAACCGTAACCGTTGGCTCAAGTGGGCAATATGGTTGTCGCCGCTCTTGCTCACAGCCTGGTTGAGTGAACAGCCATTGGCGTTGTTAGGTCGATTAATCGCGCTTCCGGCTATCGGATTGTTGGTGATTTTTCCGCTATTCAAAGCCTGGCTCAAACATTATGGCCACCAACATCAAGCTCCGATGAATCGCATAGAAATGCGCTTAAACGAACTTCGTTTGGAATGGCCGCTTGCTTGGCATCTTTCAGGAGTATTGGCTGAGGGCAAAGGCCGTTCGTTTCGCATGAGGTTGTTGCTTCAATTTTTATTACAGGAAGAAGGGATGCCGGAATGGCGACACTTTCTTCAACAAAAACACCGCACTTGAATCAAGTTAAAAGAATAACATGGGTGAGGTAACCCTCCTGATTGCCCCTCCGCGAGCAGGTAAAACCACTGCCCTGCTGAACTACGCACGCGAACACTCAGAGGTGGGAGGATGGGTTTGTCCGGATGTCAGCACTTGGCGTATGTTGGTAGAATTTCCTGGCGAAAACTGGCGCATTTTTCAATCAGAAAAACAGGATAATACCACCCACATCGGTCGATTTTATTTCCTGAATGAAGTCATTAAAGCCCAGCAAAATCGAATCAAAGCGCTTCAATTTCAGCCTCAGCCTGCATGCAGCACTTGGATCATCGATGAAGTGGGTCCTTTGGAAATGCGGGAACAGCTCGGTTGGACCACTACCGTGGAGGAGTTGTTTCAACTAGACCAGCAAGGTCAGCTCAATTTCGACTTGTTGATTGTAGTGAGAATGGGTTACGAAACCGCTTTTCAATTGCGCTGGCCGTTTTCTATTTTACGCCTTGAATCATTAGAATCCTTTCAAAACCGACATTTGGAGCTCGAAAAGCCTAAAACGTTCCCTCCTATTACCGGCCTCGTGTTGGCCGGTGGCCAAAGTTTACGCATGGGACAGAACAAGGCCCTGTTACGTTGGGAAGGACATCCCCTGTACAGGAGAACCGCATTATTGATGGCGCCAAGCTGTAAAGCGGTTTACTTAAGTGTGAATCCGGCCGTCATGACCGACTACCCCGACTGGCCTTGTTTGTACGACGACTTATCGCTTCGTAACGAGGGACCACTTACTGCTTTAATTTCAGCCTGGCAAAACCTTCCTTTAGCCAACTGGCTGGTACTTTCCTGCGATTATCCGACAATTACGGCTACCAGCATTCGGGAATTGGTACAACAATGGGATGGCGAAAGCCCGATGGCGCTTCGGTCTGAGGATGGTCGTCCGAATCCATTGATGGCACTTTACCCTGCCAATCTTTTTCCGGCTATGAAAGTATTCTTCCGCAACGGAGGGCGCTCCTTGCGCATTTTTCTTGAACAACATCAGATAAAACTCATAGAACTGGAACATCCTCCTGTTTCAGTAGATTCCCCTCAGCAATGGTATGAACTCACCGGTCAGCAACTACCGCATCGTCCGCTTTAAAGAAGGAACGATTTCCGAGGAGCAAGATTTGGTGGTTCGGGAAGAGCCGCTCTCCCTGGTGCTCCTTCATGGCCCGTCAGACGACCGACAGGAGACAGACTGGGCAGTAAGCATGCGCACCCCCGGAAATGATGAAGAATTTGCACTAGGCTATTTATTGACTGAAGGCCTCATCCAACATCCATCTGAGGTGTTGAGTATGCGTTATTGTGTGAAGAAAGAAGAGGAAACAGGCAATCGACTGCTCATCCAATTGCAGCCGGAAGTAGTGGTTGAAGTTGCAGCTCGAAGAAAAGACGCCTTCCTCAACTCCAGTTGTGGCGTTTGCGGCAAGCAAGCCATCGATGAAGTTTTCCTACAACTTCCGGCCATACGCCCGCTCTTCTCACCTATTCCGGCTTCAGTTCTGCTTAAGCTTGAATCTTCCATCAGGGCCAAACAACCCGTTTTCAGGAATACCGGAGGTTTGCACGCTTGCAGTTTATTTTCTCCTACAGGCACCTTACTGCTTCAGCGGGAAGACGTAGGCCGACACAACGCACTCGATAAACTTATAGGTGCTGCCTTGCTTCAGCCTGAACAAATTAACCTCTCCGAAAGTCCTTGCATCCTTCATTTAAGCGGAAGAGCGGGTTTTGAAATGATTCAGAAAGCGGCTATGGCCGGCATTCCAGTCATCACTTCTATTGGAGCGCCTTCCTCCCTAGCCGTGGATTTAGCCATAAAAGCAGGCATTACCTTAATTGGCTTTCTTCGTGATAACAGATTCAACGTCTATGCATATTCTGAAAACATTAACTTTAATCTATGAAAATCAGAATCAAAGGAAATTCTGTGCGACTTAGAATCACCCGTTCAGAGTTGTCCCAATTTGCAACAGAAGGAATGATTTCAGAAAGTACGCGATTTCTCAACGGTGAATTCAACTACTTCCTTTGTGTAAAACCCGATTCCGATGGGCCACTTTCTGCCAGTTATGCCGAAGATACCATCACCGTTTGGATGCCTGAAAGCATGCGTAAAGAATGGATTAACACCGAAACTGTTGGTTTTGAACAACACATGCCTTTAGGCGGCAACCAATCGCTTTTTATATTAGTAGAGAAAGATTTCGTTTGTTTGGACAATTCCAGAGAAGACCAAAGCGATCAGTTCCCCAATCCAAACGCTGTTTGTTAAGCCCTTAAATTCTTTTTGCTTCGCTCATGTCCACACCAAAGCCCTCGGCTGAGAATCCGGTCAAATTTCGTAAGCTGAAGTTAACTGCACCCAAAACTACGGCAGCAGGAATTCCGGCAGTCATTTCAGCCCTTCATCATATCTGGAATGAGATGTCGCTGGCGAGGGGAATGAAGGCGTTGGCAGCACTCAATCAAAAAGAAGGGTATGATTGTCCGGGATGTGCCTGGCCAGATCCTTCACATCGGTCTAAAATAGCTGAATACTGCGAAAATGGCGCTAAAGCCATAGCCGAAGAAGCTACTGAAAAGGTATTATTTGCGCCGTTTTTTAGCACTAATTCGCTCACCCAACTTTCCCAACTCGACGATTACGACTTAGGAAAAAAAGGACGAATTGGAGAGCCGCTTTACAAACCTTCAGGAGCCGACCATTATCAAGCGATAAGCTGGTCAGAAGCTTATCAAACCATTGCTCGCCATCTTCATGCGCTTCCTCATCCGGATGAAGCGGTGTTTTATACCTCCGGAAGAACCAGCAACGAAGCTGCTTTTTTGTATCAGCTGTTTGTTCGCGAATTCGGCACCAACAACCTGCCCGACTGCTCCAATATGTGCCACGAAAGCAGTGGAGTTGCATTAAGCGAGTCGCTAGGCATTGGGAAGGGCTCGGTAACACTGGAAGATTTCCAACATACGGAACTCATCCTGATACTCGGACAAAATCCTGGTACCAACCACCCTCGCATGCTCACTGCATTGCAGCAAGCCAAGCGAAAAGGCGCGAAAATCATCGCCATCAACCCGCTGAAAGAAGCTGGGTTAATGGGTTTTCGTAATCCGCAAACGGTGGAAGGAGTTTTGGCCTTGAACGAAGATTTAGCGGACTTATACCTCCAAATCCGAATCGGCACCGACATGGCGCTGATACAATGGATCTGTGCTTTGCTGTTCCAAAAAGAGCAATACGGAGAACAAGTCGCTGACCAAGCCTTTATTCAGGAAAAAACAAAAGGATTTGAAGCATGGGCCAACCACATTCAACAGCTAGACATAGCGTCTTTGCAAGCGATAACCGGCCTCCATGAGGAAGAAGTTTCCCAAGCGGCCGACTTGATTGCAGGGAGCAACCGAATTATTGCGTGTTGGGCCATGGGGCTCACCCAGCAAGTACAAGCCGTGGACACCATTCGCGAAGTGGTGAACTTGCTGCTTTACAAAGGCAGCATCGGAAAACCGGGTGCCGGCACTTGTCCGGTGCGCGGTCATAGCAATGTGCAAGGCGACCGCACCATGGGCATCTATGAAAAACCTTCTGCGGCCTTTCTCCAATCACTCGAACAGCAATTCGGATTTATTCCTCCCGGAAAATATGGGTACGATGTGGTGGAATCTATTTACGCCATGGAAAAAGGGGAAGTGGGCGTATTCATGGCAATGGGCGGAAATTTTCTTTCCGCAACACCCGACACCGCACGAACCGCAGCCGCGCTTCAACGCTGTAAGCTCACCGTTCAGATTTCTACCAAACTCAACAGAAGCCATCTGATTACCGGAGAGGAGGCGCTCATTCTTCCGGTTTTAGCGCGTTCCGACCAAGATGTGGTCAATGGTAAAGTCCAATTTATCAGTTGTGAAAACTCCATGGGCATCGTTCACGCCAGCAAAGGCATACTTGCTCCTTTGAGCAAACAATTAAAAAGTGAACCGGTTTTAGTGGCTGAGCTGGCTCAAGCTGTTTTAGGCAGTAAGTCTAAGGTCAATTGGGCACATTTGGCTACTCATTACGACCATATCCGCGACGCCATAGAATCGTGTATTCCGGGATTCTCCGAATACAACAAACGAGTCAGAGAGCCGGGAGGTTTTGCGCTACCCAACGGCCCCAGGGAAGGAATTTTCACCAATACCGCTCAAAAAGCGCTGTTTCAGGTGGCAAAACTGCAACTTTCTCCTCCCGAACCCGGCCAATTGGTGATGATGACCATCCGAAGCCATGATCAGTTTAATACTACCCTGTACGGGCTTCATGACCGATACAGGGGTATTTTTAACGAAAGAAGGGTGCTGATGATCAACCAAGCCGATATCGACGCTTTAGGCTTCCAAGCCGGCGACAAAGTGAACCTGATTGGTCAGGAGTTTGGTACAAGAAGAGAAGCAAAAGGCTTTATTTTGGTTCCCTACGACATTCCGCAAGGCAATTGTGCGAGTTATTTCCCGGAAGCTAACGTATTGGTTCCGCTCGAAAAAACTGCCCGAAAGAGCAACACACCGGTGAGTAAGCATGTACTCATCACCTTGGAGCCTTTTCAGGAAGTGGTAGAAGTTTAAATACAACTAACGTTCTACTCGCGAGCGCGAAGTTCTTCTCCCAAAAGAAAACCGAAGCCTCGTAAGCCTGGCATATTATCGCAATAGACTTTGACTACTGCGATAAATGGAATGGCTAGAATCATTCCGGAAGGGCCGAAAACGATGCCACCAACAATCAATGAGAACGTGGCGGCTAAGGCATTTACACTTACACTTGAGCCCGTAATTCTAGGAGTGAGTACATTGTCGGCAAGCAATTGAACGGCATAAAACAACCCGGCGCAAGCTAAAGGATACCACATCGGTTCTTTGGTCAGCCACACAAACAAAATGGCCAATCCGCCGCCTATGAGCATTCCTAGATAAGGAACAATGGAACTGATGGCGGCCACTACGCCGAAGAGTAAGGCATATTCTACCCGTAAAACCCACAATCCGATGCTGTTTAACAAGGCTACAATCAGCATTACGATGAGCATGCCTTTCAAATAACCTCTGGTAACCGATTGAACTTTATCGAGAATAATTAGTACAGAATCGTCTAAATCAGAAGGTGTAATGAGAAGAAGAAACTTTTTAAGACCGGAACGGTAAAGCAGAAAGAAAAACGCAAAAAAGGGCACCAATAGAAAGTCGAATAACACTGAAACGGTGTTGCTTAAGGTGTTCATCACGCCCATGCCATCGCGTAAAAGATTGGTGGCCGTTTGCTTCAGGAAAGTAATTTGCTGACCAGGTTCTATTTGGGTGTAGCTGAAAATAAGTTGCTGAATTTGGTCTAATTTCCGGTTGAAGTCCATCCCCAAAGCAGGAAGTTCCTTGGCCAAAGCATAGAGTTGGTTACCCAAGATAGAAAGCACCAACACCACGATGCTGCCATAGAGCAAGATGGAAAGAAAAGCTGCAATACCTCTGGGAATCTTGATTAGCTCAAAACGTCTTGCCATAGGAAGCAAGAGCAGGCTGAAAAACAGCGCATAAACCAAAGAGATAAATAAGGATTTAAACCACAACGCCAGACCGGCAAAGAGGCAAAACCGAAGTAATCGGTAGATTGGTTGAAATGAAGAGGAATGTTGACTCAAGATTTTCGAAATTACCAAAACTCTATTAAACCTAAACGAGATTTGAGAGTCTGTTTGCCGAATGTCCGTAAGTCCACTATCAGAAACCGATCAGGAGATCCTGCGATTAAGCCAGGATGAGCGCTCGCGTGAGGCTGGCTTCCGGCTTTTGATGAAAACCTACCAACGTAGGCTTTACTGGCATTTGCGGAAAATGCTCATTGACCACGACGACACCGACGACGTGCTCCAGCAAACCTGGATTAAAGTTTGGAACGCGCTTCCAGCGTTCAGAGGAGATGCTGCCTTGTACACTTGGTTGTATCGGATAGCCAGCAACAACGCCCTCACCTTTTTAAACAAGAAGCGTAAAGTCCTGTTCATTCCCATTCACGACATCACTCCGGAATTGGAACAAAAAGTGGCTCAAAACTCCACCTTATCCGCCGATGCCATTGAAAGAAAACTGCAATTGGCCATTCTAAAACTACCTGATAAACAAAGACTTGTTTTCAATATGAAGTACTTTGAAGACATCACCTACGAGGACATGTCGGAGATTTTAGGCACCTCGGTAGGTGCGCTTAAAGCCTCTTATCACCATGCGGTGAAGAAGTTGGAAAAATATCTTGAAATGCCATTAAACTAACGCCTTTGAAACACCATCTACCTAATATGAACCCGGAACAAAAGCAACCTCGCACACTCCCCTTTCAGGAGCCGGCCTATGGCTATTTTGAAGGAATGGAAGAGCGCACCATGCGGAGAATCAGGGAAGCTAGCACAGAAAAGCTGAGTAATCGGAACTGGTTTCGAATCAGTGTAGCCGGAACGGTGATGGCAGCGGCTGTAACCCTCTGGTTCTTTCTCCCTAAGAACCAAGCTATCACCATCGACCAGGTTCATGAATCTGAACTCGTTCAATACTTGAGCGTACACGCAGATATACAGGAACTGGCCGCGAGCGATCCACAAATCATCCCGGCATCTGTTGTTCCGTCCACTATTCCGACGCCTGCTGAAGGCGAACTGGACGAATGGATTGATGCCTCAACTTTCGATCAAATACAAGAACTATAACCATGAAAAGACTTTTCAACATCCTCCTGTTTTTTCTTGCATTTCAAATAAACACCCATGCGCAAGGCGGCAGGAAATTAGAAATGTTAGAGTCGGCAAGGGTTGGTTTTATCACCCGGCAAATTGGACTTACCTCCCAGGAAGCAGAAAAATTCTGGCCTGTTTTCAATCGCTTTGATGCAGAAAAACGAGCGCTTAGAAAACGCTTTCAGGCTGAATTGCTTCAAGCCAGAGCAGAATTCGAAACCATGTCGGATAAAGAGGTGGAGGAACTCATTGAAAACACGCTCAAGTTCAGACAATCTGAAGTAGAATTGGAGCGAAAGGCTGTCCAAGAGTATAAGAAAATTCTTCCGGTGAAAAAGATTGCTCTTTTACTTAAAGCAGAAAAAGATTTTCAGAAAGAGATTCTGAAAAACCTAAAAAAACGCCGATTCGAAGAAGATTAACTGATTTCAAATCAAGTTTAAAGAATCTGGCATTACGAAAAAACAGGTTTAATGCCAGATTCTCAAACCAGGATTCATTTCAATAGATTCATTCCTCGTTTAGAAATAGAATCTAATTGACTAGCAGATTTGTTAAGTAATGAGTCTATTTTTTTGACCTTTTCTGTTTCTTGGTTAATCATAGAATCAAGCTTCAAGGCCTTATCTACTTCTTGATTGATTATAGAGTCTAACGATTCTGATTTGTTATTCAACTCTTCCAGTTTGTTTTGAACCTCATCGTTAACATTGACGCAAGAAACTAATGCAAGCGTCAAGATTGCCGCATTTAGCAAATTAGTAGGGGTGATATTCATTCTATTTCAGTTACTTTTTTAAAAATTTAGTTATCCATTTTACAATCGCAGTTAAAGCTAGCACCAATATTCCACCAACAATTCCAAATGTTAGCTCTTTAAGCATGGAGGGCCATTGAGGCAAAAGATGATGCAGATAATCGATGTTATGCTGAAATATTCCGCCAGAAACCAGCAATAATGCGATGGTACCCACCACTGCAAACACTTTGATAACCACAGGGAGGGCCTTAACCAAGATTTCCCCGAGTGTATTCAGAGGGCCTTTTTCTTTCGACCTTCTTATGAGGCTGTATCCAAAATCATCCATGCGAACAATAAGCGCCACCAATCCATAAACCCCAACAGTGGCCAAAATAGAAACCGCCGATAAGGTTAGAATTTGAATCGTTAAGCTTTTGTCTAAAACCGTGCTTAAAGCAATGATTACAATTTCAACTGAAAGAATAAAATCAGTGGTGATGGCTGACTTAATCTTCGCTTTTTCCAATTCAGAATCCTGATTAGAATGAGCTATTGATTCATTTTCGGAGGATTTTGCTGGGTGGAAAAAGTATTCTACAATTTTCTCTACTCCTTCATAAGCCAGGTAGAAACCACCAAGAATCAGCACAACGATTATCGCCTGAGGTAAGAAGAATTGAAGCAGGAGTGTAATCGGAACGATGATCAGTTTATTCAACAAAGACCCTTTGGTGATGGCCCAAAGAACCGGTAATTCACGTGAAGAGACGAAACCCGTTGACTTTTCAGCATTCACCGCTAAATCGTCGCCTAAAATTCCGGCTGTTTTCTTGGTCGCAAGTTTGGCATTGATGGCGACATCGTCCATCAAGGCAGCTATATCATCTAAAATTGCAAAAAAGCCTGAAGCCATTGGTTGATTGAGTTGAGTTTAAAGAAATGAGTGGAGCAAGGGAGATCAGCCTATTCAATCGAAACTTTAACAAAAGATCATTGACTGCAAGTTTCATAGTGAGAAGATGGAATCAGATAAGATCATTTGATTTATGGCGTACGAAGGTTATACCTGTTGATGGAATTGCATGGCAACTGCTTCCTTTTAAGACAACTTACTTTCTTGGACAGTTAGAACCATAAAAACGAGGAGATTTTGTTGAAAGTGAGTTAAAAATTTTCTTCGCCTGTGCAAAACTATCATTTTAATTACGCTTTGGTAAGAAGCCATAGGAATTGACCAAAAGATGTCATTAGGCCATGAGAAAAGAATCTACCATTCAAGCAGGTAGCGCATCCGGCCAATCAAGGACATCTCAAAGAATAAAAAAAAGATTGTCTTGAAAGGAATACTCTTTGATTCAGTAGAACACTTTGACTAATCTGCCTCCTTATCAAGGTGGCTCTCGCAGTTAAAATCAGATGAACTAAGTTGTAACAACCTGGTTATATGACATTGAACAGATTCTAACTCGCTTTGACAATGCAAACATGTTAAACACAAGTCAGGAAATTTAAAGAGATACACCGAAGCTTCTTTGCCCGCAGCATCGTAATATCCAAAATTACCATTGATCATAAATATGCAAATAGAAGAAAGTGGGTGCCAAAAATGCGTTGAACAAAACTGAAACCAACCGGTAATTCCTACACAAAAACCTGGTTGATAATCATGAAGTTATGAGAGAAGAGGCTCTCTCTTGTGCCAACATGAGTAAAATGGGATGAAAATTACATCAACAAGACGAAAATGACATCAAGCACCATTAACTACAATCTCCATAAAAAAAAGCCCTTCGGAAGGAAGGGCTGGAATGGTGTTCCCTACTGGATTCGAACCAGTGACCCCTACCCTGTCAAGGTAGTGCTCTGAACCAGCTGAGCTAAGAGAACGGGTGCGATTGGTGTGCAAAAGTAGCATGGAAAGGCGAAAAGCAAAATAAGCCTTGAACATTCTTATTAAAAAACACCATCAACCAGTATTCCCATGCTTGTTTTGCACCAAATTGCATCATGAACTTCCTCGCCCATTTTTACCTCGCCGGCCAAGATCCGGCTTGGATTGTTGGTCACTTTTTAGCAGACCATATCAGGGGGAGCAAGTTTGAGGGCTTGCCAGAAGGCATAATAAAAGGAATTCGTCATCACCGTGAAGTAGATGTTTTCACGGACAACCATCCTGCACACAAGGAAGCAAGAGACCTGATCAGGCCAGTTATGGGGCGTTATTCTGGTGTTGTAGTAGATGTGTTGTACGATCATTTTCTTGCCAAAAGCTGGGACCTTCATCATCCTGAGCCGCTGGAATTATTCAGTAATCGTATTTATCAAATCTTACAAACTTCCAGACATTTAGAGGGTAAGCCAACCTGGGTTTTGCAACACATGGAAGCCCAAAATTGGCTGTGTCTTTACCGAGAGATTAGCGGCATCGATCGGGTGATGCGTGGAATGCATAAGCGTGTTGGAGGAGAAAACTCCATGGATAAAAGTGCAGATGTTTTAGTGCAGGAATACCAAACGCTTGAAGCCACTTTTCAAGCATTTTGGCCGGAGCTTCAGTTATTTGCCGAAGAAAGCAGAGCGCAACTGCTCCAATAAATTGCGGGTTGCCTGTTCAGAAGACAACCTTCCCAATCGAATTTCTTCTTCTGCTTTGGTCAAGGCTTGCTCGAATCCCGGCTGCTGATGAAGCCACTGCTCCAGCATTTTCCTCCAGCTTTCTTGAAATCCTTGAATGGCCTGGCGCTTTCTGTTTTCCTCCCACCAACCTTGAAGTGTGGCCATTCTTCGGTATCGCTGGAGCATTTCATAAATCTCTTCCAAGCCTATCTCACTTAAACCGGAGCAAAGTCCGACTTCCGGAATCCAGCCAGAAGCAGAAGGAGGAAAAAGATGTAAAGCATGGCGGTAATCGGCTGCAGCCCGACGGGAGGCTTGTAAATTATCCCCTTCCGCCTTGTTAATGTAAACAGCGTCGGCCATTTCCATGATGCCTCGTTTGATGCCTTGCAGGTCGTCGCCAGCTCCAGCCAACATCAACAAGAGGAAAAAGTCGGTCATTTGGTGAACGGCTGTTTCGCTTTGCCCTACTCCTACAGTTTCAACCAAGATAAAATCGTAGCCGGCAGTTTCACAAAGCCTAATCACTTGCCGGGTTCTTGCGGCTACTCCCCCGAGCGTAGTACCGGAAGCACTGGGTCGGATGTAGGCCGAAGGATTAACGCTGAGTCGAGCCATTCGCGTTTTATCACCCAGAATACTACCGCCGGTACGCTGGCTGCTCGGATCGATGGCGAGTACTGCAACCCGGTGGCCTTTTCGAATCAATAACTCACCAAATGCATCAATAAAGGTAGATTTTCCTACCCCGGGTACGCCGGTTAACCCTAACCTAAAACTCTCTTTGCCAAAAGGCAAGCAGCGCTGAAGCAATTCAGTAGTCAATGCTTCATGTTCCGGCTTTCTACTTTCAGCCAAAGTAATGGCCCTACTCAGAGTAGGGATATGGCCATTTACCAACTGCTCGAAAAGCTGATCTAGGTTGGGGAGCTCTTTCATGGACGATACTTCAGATATTCCGCCCAAGCGCTGCATTGTATGAAAGAAGTACTCACCCAGCGTTGCTCGCGGTATGACTTCTTCATCGTTTCGAAATGGGTATTTATAGGATATGACTGACCGGTGCTTAATCCATTAAACCCATCATCAGGGCCATGAAAGCGAACTTCATCCTCACATCGGGCCATGTAGGCCAAACAAATGGCCTTTTGCTCCGCGTCTCTTGCAATCATGTAAGCCTTGTTATAGGCCTGTTTGGCCTTAGAAAGGTCATAATAGCCCGTCTGATTGGGAATTCGCATGGTATTCTGGCTCATTTCCGCATCGGAGCGACTGAAATTTTGAGCTATCCAAGAGTTGCCATACCACGACAAGTTGTACCAGGCATTTCCTACTTCCATCCAATATTGGGCGGCGTTAGGATCCAGGTTTCTCACTTTTTGAAGCTGAATGAGGCGGGTGGCAATTTGTGGTTTACTCATCAATGCCGTATCGCAATCCTTTTCAGATAAGGCTCCTTGGAGAGGCGATGAACAAAATGGATAATGACGCATAAACGTAGTATAAGCTGCGCCTTTATCGTACCAGTAGCTTTCCGGAATTTCTTCCCAAACGGATACAGCCAGCTCCAATTGGTTCATTCTAAATCGTTGAGTTCCACTTAAATCATTTAACCTGTTGATGTCCAATTCAAATGGTTTGAGTAAAAGCAGCTCAAATGGCTTCTTAAATGGCCTTTTTAACATAGCGAGAAGCGAATCCGTGTCTTTGGCTTCTCCTTTTTCATTCAAGTAAAAAAGCAATTTATTGGTTGAAGTAAAAGTGACCGGAATAGGATAATGGTCGCTTTCAAAATCGGTAAAATAATTGGAACCACAGAAGGTGAGTGCACTTTTCAAGAATTGCCCTTCTTTCTGGTATTTCCAGGCTAACAGCAAAAGAAACTGGTCCTTCAAAGGAGGTAAGTCAGGACTAGATTTGGCAAAACGTTCTAAAAATCGAAAATGGTCGTAAAGGGAATCCTCTGCCAAAGTGGAGATTTTACCCCTATTCAGGATAAAGCTCATGATACCAATGGCTTTTTGTTGCAGCAAAAGTGAAGAATCGGCGCTTCCATCGAGTTTAAGGTCACGCAGTAAAGCGTTGGCATCGGAATATTTACCATCCATCAGGGCGAGGTAGGAAGCCATGGTCATCCAAAAAGCACGTCTTTTAACTGACTTTTTCCTACCATGCAATTCACAAATTCTTCTCAATTCGCGTGCATACTGGCGATCTTCTTTTTGTTGACTCAGCACAACCCAAGAAGACAGCCCACTGAGTTGAGGAGTCCAAATCCAATCTTCTACTTTGTTAAGTTCCCGAATTGCCAATAACTCTGTGTAGGCACTATTGGGATTCACTTCCATTACATTCAACAACTCAGATTTAGCTTTTCCAACGTTATTTAAGCCCTTTAACAAATACAGGCCAAGTTTATCTTGGTCTGAAGTAGCGAGTTTAAGGGATAAACTAAACTGAGTTCCGGAGAACATTTGCCGGGCAAGTGGCCGCTTTTCAGGACAATTCAGAAAAATTCTTACCCACTCCAAGTCTGCTTCTGGGGTTGTTTTAGGCTGTCTTGAAAGCACATAGGCTTTGTGTGCCAGCGCCCACCAGTAGATACAAGAGTTTTGTGAAGCAACATTGAAGTAACGATCGAAGACCCTGTTGATATCCGGATAATTGCCCAACATTCGGTTGATACGAATCGCTTGATAAGCCAAACGGCTTCGAAGAAAAGCGTCATTAGACACTGCCAAGAGTTTTGACACTTCGAGCGAGAGCACCCTTAGTGCACTGAAGTTTCTATCCTGACCAGACCATGGGTCTGATTCCGCATCAAGAAATTCCAGCTTTTTTGAAATGAGCATATAAGCCATCAAATCAGGCTTATTGAGCTTTTTTACATGCCGGACCATTTCGGACCGATTGGCGAGTTGTTGGGAAAAATGAGCGGATTGATCTGATTCCTGTTCGCCGTAGGCTCGCAGAAAAGTTTCGGCATCTGTTTGATAAAGCCATTCATAAACAGCAGTAAAGCTGAGCTTATCTTGGAGGTAAGAGACCCATTCCAGTGTGTTGGCTTGTCTTCCGGCTTGCTCGGTTTGTTTGCGGTAGGAACTGTCGTTATAAGGCAGCGAAAGGGCATCACCGGGATAAATGATGACCCCTTCATTGAAGAGCCTGTTGGTCAGGTAAAACATCGCCAGCTTGGGGTCGCTGCCGTTGGCCGGATTAAAAAATCTGAAGGCGTAATCACTCGGATCAGGGCCTGAATAACAGGCCTCACCGGGTGCTTTAGGCCATAGTACTACGGCAAGACTAACGCACAACGTTAACCACTTCGCGAATTTTATCATGCGGAAAACGGTTCAAACAAGCGGGTGAAAGATGGAAAAATACAAGATTCAGGGTGTCTTTGGTTAAAATGGCACGGGCTATCCTTGCTGCGTCTTTAAGTTGACTTAACTCAGGCACTTCCAGCCTTATGCGGTCACCTTTTCGGATAAGCAGCCGTCCTATTACGGTATCTTGCTGTACCTGATACCAGCCGGAACGGCCTTCAGGCGAAGCGAATGTCCAGTTTTCAGGTTTGGGTTCCCGTATTATGCCTTTAAATCTGGTGTCGGTAAATACTGCTGCCCATTGAAACATCGGCAGAGCCAAGTCAACTGGTATGGGATATGGTTTGAGCTTTTTAAGATAATTGCCCATTAAGTCGGTATTCAATATCGAATTGTCAACCTCTGTTTCTTGAACGGGCTCTAAGTTATAAGCCATGAGCATGAGTCGGTCTACCGGTGGAACGCCCATCACCAAGCGGTCTCTCACCTGGCTCAACCGCAAGGTTGCGGAGATTACCACACCGGTTTTATTGCGCATGATTTCAAGAAAACGAAAGTATTTATCTCTGGTTGAGGCAGTCCAGTCACAATCGAACTGAAGTTCTTGGTAAGGAAATAAAGCGGTAGTGTCTGACCAATCCTGCAAGTAACAGGTACTTTTAATTTTCGCTAGCACCTTATCCGCTAATGGCCCAATTTCACTTGGAGCGAGATGGATGAAAAGGCGGTTGGTAAGAAAAACAACCGGAACGGTTTGGTTGCCCCAAGTTTTTACAAAAGCTCGGTCAGATTCTTCATATCGGTTATAACGAATTTCTCCCAATGGTGCGGAAGTATGAATAGGATGCCAGTCCACATCAAATAGTCTAAGGTAAATCCGTTCTCCACCAATGAGTTTCATCCAGCTTACTGAAGCTGCTTCTGCCTGAAGTTGAGTTCTCCAATAATAGGCTCCTACACGGACATAATCAGGTTTGGATTTTTTGCTCCAAGCAAAAAAAGCTGCCACCATTCCCGCTATAAACACCAGCAAGATTAGCCGCTTTTTCCCTGTTGAGTAGGTAGTAAAGGGCAACCGAATCATGCGATATAATCTTCCAAGAGCTTATCTAAAATTTGGATAGCCGCTTCTGCGATAACAGTTCCCGGACCGAAGACCGCTGCAACGCCATTTTCATATAAGAAGGCATAATCCTGTTGAGGAATCACGCCTCCTGCTACCACCATGATGTCTTCTCGTCCCCAATTTTTAAGCTCCTTAATCAG
>JAIXUI010000019.1 GCA_027484125.1 Bacteroidota bacterium
ACTCACGAACACGTTGGTTCGGGTGAATGGGGCGAACACGTTGGTTCGGGTGAACGGGGTGAACACGTTGGGGGCGAACACGTTGGGGGCGAACACGTTGGTTCGCCCCTACAGATATATCGGGTTGTGCAATGGTTTAAAACGATGACAACCAATGAATATATTCGTGGGGTTAAACAACTGGGTTGGCGGTCTTTCAATAAAAAATTATGGCAACGTAATTATTGGGAACATATCATCAGAAATGAACAATCCTATCATCGTATTTCAACCTACATAATCAACAATCCTAAAAATTGGATTAAAGACAAACTAAATGAAAAATAATTTATTGCCTTTTTTAGGGTATAACACCAATCAACTCCTCTCCGCTTGATTTCGACATCCCAATTTCTATCGTGTTTTTTTGAAATACCAATTTATTGATGGTGTTTGCCTATTGGCTGGGCACTGAATAGTAAAACCCAGCCATGAAAACCAAGTAGCCGAAAATCGAGGTTGAGATTAATAGGGAGTTTGCTCAAACCCTTTCTAGCTTCTTTCACCTTCGGATAGATGCTGAACAAGTAATTTCGATTAAAAACCAATCGATCATACTACCATCCAAAAGAATTACCATCAAATACGAAACTGAGCAAAGTGATGCTCCAAGTGTTTCGCCATCAGAATGCGCCATTGTTCAGCTGTTAAATCGCCGAAAACGGTATGGTGGCGTTTGGCAAGTACCTCATCGGAAGTGTTGGCAAAAGTTTGGATCAACTCCTTTAGCCTTTGAACCTCTGATTGAAACTCAACAGCATGGGTGATTTTATACTGCGTTGCCGTGGCACTTCCTTTGGGCAAAGGTTTATCTTTCAGCAGCTCCTTCAATAGAATACGGCCCAAAATGCGGATGAACCAAGGCGCTTTCAGCGCTTTGGTTCCGCAGGCTACTTCCAACACTTCCGAACAATGTGCTACCATCTGCGGTGCGTTCATCTTACCCCAACGAGGACGCTGGTCGGCTGTCAGTACTTCAAGACGAGCACAATAATTGGGTGCACTCTGCACCTGTAACAAAGGAGTCATGGGATAAATTTCTCGATTTCTTCTTTAACCAAGAAAGACAATCCAATCTTACCTACAAGGTCATGAAAGTAACAGCTTCAAAAAGAAAAGTTTAATACACAGGAAAAGGATCTCGCCAATTGCCACGGAAAAAGGCATTATCAAATTCATCAGGCTGGATTAAACACGCATCAAGCTGGTTCCGAATAAGCGCCACTTCCATATCCTGACCAATAATCACCCATTCGGTTTTACGATCTCCCCAAAATGGGTCCCATCTTTTCAATAACTCTCCTTTAATCTCATGATAATCCGCATACTGGTTTCTTTCCTTTTCCGGAATTGCAGCCCACCAACTTCCGGCAGGCTCGATGCGGAGAGAGCCACCCGCCTGAGAAAAAAACAAGGCCTGCTCAGGCCGCCCGGCTAACCAAAACAATCCTTTGGTCCTAAGAATGTTATCAGGAAAATCTTCCTTAAGATAATCCCAAAGACGCTGCGGATGAAAAGGCACCTTAGATTGATACACCCATTGACCAATTCCATATTCCTCCGTTTCCGGTTGATGAAGAGGATTCGCAAGCTCTGTTTGCCAGGCAGAGGTTTCCATCGCTTCTTTCTCCTGGTAGCGTTTGGTAAAAAGAACTTCTTCCACAGCTACTTTACCAAAATTAGCCGTAACCAGTTTTGCTTGTGGGTTTAACTTACGCAAAGCAGACGTCATCACACCAAGACTTTCCGAAGAAACTAAATCTGTTTTATTCAAGATAAGGACATTCGCAAACTCAATTTGGTCGGTTATTAGGTTGACAATGGTGCGCTGATCTTGTTGATCATCGGTTAATTGCCTGTCAAGCAGTTTCTCATCAGAACAAAAATCTTCGAAAAAACGGCTCGCATCAACCACAGTAACCATGGTGTCGATGTAACTAAACTTGCTTAAGTCAATCCCTTTACTCTCATCTACAAAACTAAAAGTTTGAGCAACCGGTACCGGCTCGCTAATCCCAGTGCTTTCAATTAACAAATAATCAAAGCGGCCTTCAGACGCCAATTTTTCAACTTCGAGCATCAAATCTTCTCTGAGCGTGCAGCAAATACAGCCATTGCTCATTTCTACAAGTTTTTCCTCCGTTCTTGAAAGGCTATGACTTGCTGCAATTTGTTGAGCGTCTATATTGATTTCACTCATGTCGTTCACGATTACTGCAACCCTAAGCCCGGATTTGTTTTGAAGAATATGCTGAAGTAAAGTGGTTTTACCAGCTCCAAGGAATCCACTTAAAACAGTGACAGGAAGCTTTTTCATTTTGAAAGAAGATGGTTTGTTTTCATAAATGCAACATTGTTGCAAATATAGGAATAATCATGAAAAACCCCGCACGGCCAATGTGCGGGGCAACATTCATCAATTAATCAAAAAACATCCTCAATCTTCGTCGTCATCGTCGCCATCTTGGTCAAAGGCATCCGTGAAAAAGGCCATGAAATCATCGCCACCTTTCCAGCTTTCTTCATCTGAGCGGTTGTATTGATCGAGTACAAAAGGAATGCTTTTACAGAAATGCATGGCTCGGTGGGAATGGGAACCATGTTCATCGGCACCTAGCATGGAGTGAAGAAAGACGCCATAAAGTGCAGCTTCTATTGGATTATGATGCTTAACCAATAAGGCAGCTATCATTCCAGTAAGCAAATCACCATTTCCGGCTGTAGCCATTCGACTGTTGGCGGCTGAATTAAAGATTACCTTACCATCTGGGATGACCGTGGCGGTATAGGCACCTTTCAGCACCAAGACCAACTGATGCTGCTTAGCAAAAGCGCGAGCGCGCTGCAATCGTTCCCATGAATTAGGCGCTTTCGACCCGCATAACCGGTCAAATTCGCCCGGATGTGGGGTAATGATGCACATTTCAGGGAAACGGAAAGCTTCACCGGCTTGAAGGTGAGCTGCAAGGAGATTAAGCGCATCTGCATCAATCACGCAGGGGCCTTTCACCTTCGACAAAAACTTAATCAATGCAGCACCAGTATCCGGGTGAGTACCAAGACCGGGACCTATGGCCACTGCGCCGTAGTCGGCAGGGTCGGGAAAATCTGTGAGGTAATCTCCGGGAGGTGAAGGAAGCAAAACAGCCTCGGGTGCATGATGCATCAAGGAAGTACGGGCTTCGGCCACCGTAAACACCTTCATCAACCCAACACCCGTCTCCAGAGCGGCTTCGGCAGCGAGGGTTATGGCCCCTGCCATTCCGGACTGGCCGCCAATGAGCAACAACTTAAGCCGGTTCCCTTTATGAATAAACCGATCTTCTCTCTTGAACCACATGCTATCGGCTCTGAACCAGTACCAGGGGCTGTCGGTTTGCTGATCGTATTCGTGCAGCATCCCAAGACTTACGAGGTTCCATCGTGGGATATGCCTGGCAAGTTCCGGGAAGAGCAGGCTGAGCTTAGGCTTTTCCAGCACCAATAATTCTGAAGCTTGAACCGACTCTTCAACCTTGAAACCCTGTTGATAAAATGTTTCTGGGTCGGAAGGAAGGCCGGAAGGTAAGTCAATGGACGCGATACGGTCGTAAGTGTGATTGATATGCTGAATTAAATCCAGCATTCGTCCTTCAGGCCTACGCGAGATGCCATTGCCGAGTAAAGCATCGATGGCGGTAACCGCAACAGTAGGACTTTCTTGTTCGTAAGAAGGCAAGGCATCATCCGGAAGATAAGTGCGTTCAGGATCACTGATATTTTGCCAATGGAAATACTGCTCTTTAAACGCTGGACTGCATTGATCAGGATGCTTGAATAAAATTACGGAAACATTGTAATCCTGTTCACGCAGTAAACGGGCTAAAGCCAAGCCGTCGGCGCCATTGTTTCCACAACCGCAGTAAATGTCGTAGCGCGAAGGGATATTGTCCCATGAGCTTATTTCATTGTACAAAGCTTCGGCTGCACGTTCAATCAGCGTAGAAGGCCTGATTCCCTCATAACTTAGAGACCAGGAATCCCAGGCTTTTATTTGGTCAGCCTCAAGAATACGCATCAGGGTACCTATAGCTAAAGACTTTTTCTCCATGAATGTGGTTAAGTTATTCTAATGCGATGAAGAAACTACGCAAAGGGTGATTTTTTGGGGATGCTTAGGCTTTCCCAGGAATCCATGGTGAGCATTTTCGCCAGAAAAACCATCTGCCCGATGTGGTAAGGATAATGTGCCAGTTGCCGGTTGATGGCATCTAATACAGAGAGCGTTTCACCACGAATGGTGATAGTTAGGGCTAACTGTTCAGGTTGAAGTTGGTCGAGGACTTGTAGAAAAATGCTCCATCCCTCTTCCCATAAAGCTAAAACTTGTGTTTTATTAAGCGGTTGATCATCGAATTCAGCATCACGTTTACGCCACTGTTTTTCACCGTCGGTGGTTAGAAAATCGGTCCAGCGAGAGCACATATTGCCATGCATATGCTTCACCAAAGTAGCCATGCTATTGGTATCGAAGTTAGACTGCCAGTTGAGTCGTTCATCCGGCATACGATCTATAGCCTTATCACCCAAGGTTTTATAATAGCGAAAACGCTTTCTAACAGAATCAAGATAATCCATCATAGTTCACTCAAAATACGGAAAAGGCTATCTCTATAAAAGCCATGAGGCTTTTTTATCTTCGGGCATGCAAACGTTCCGGCTTTCCGAACTCACCCCGATGAAGGCGCAAGCGCTGTTACAAGGCGCCATTGCGCCACGTCCTATCTGCTTCGCTTCCACAGTAGATGCACAGGGGCAGGTAAATCTTTCGCCCTACAGCTTCTTCAACTTATTCTCCAGCAATCCGCCAGTAGTCATTTTCTCTCCGGCACGTAGGGTTCGGGACAACACCACTAAGCATACGCTACAGAACATCCATGAAGTGGCAGAAGTATGCATCAACATGGTGAGCTATGAGATGGTGGAGCAGACGTCCCTGGCAAGTACGGAATATGCTAAAGGCGTAAATGAGTTTGAAAAAGCAGGATTTACGATGTTGAAATCGGAGTTGATTCGCCCACCAAGAGTAGCTGAAGCCCCCGTTCAGCTGGAGTGCAAGGTGATGCAAGTGATTCCTTTGGGCGACCAAGGCGGAGCCGGAAACTTGGTCTTGGCGGAGGTAATTCTCATGCACGTGAATCCGGCAATACTGAACGAACAAGGCACCATTGACCCTAAGAAAATTGACTTAGTAGCCCGACTAGGAGGTGACTGGTACAGCCGCTCGAGTGCCGGACTGTTTGAAGTGGCGAAACCCCTGACAACCTTAGGCATAGGGGTGGATGCCATCCCGGCTTGGGTGAAGCAACATCCGCTATTCAATGGCAACGATTTAGGGCGCTTAGGCAACGTAGAACGACTCCCCTCTGAAGATGAAGTGGACGCTGCCACCACCCTACCCCATTTAACTGAATTGATAGAACGACTTTCCCGTGACCCGGAAGAGCTACTTGAAAGAGTATTGGAATACAGTTTGGAAGCCAGCCGAAGTGGACGAAATCATGAGGCATGGACCCTTTTAGGGCTTTGCGACAAGATTAGAAAAGCTCATAATTTGTAGCTGATATATACCGTGAAATAATATTTAACACAATTATCAGAGAACAAGCCACTTAAGGCGAGTAACTTGCGTCTAAATACGGACGTATGTTAAAAACTTACTTTTTGCTGTTCTTGATGGTGGCTGGAGGCCTCTTTCAAGTACAGGCTCAATCCTACTGGACAGATGTCGCATTAAGCCGAACAGAGGATAAGAGTATTCAAACTCGAACTTCTAGAGGCCTACAACTCAACCGAGCAACCTTGGAAGGTTTGCTCGCCAATGCGCCCTTGGAAAACAACCAAGGAACATCTGGATTTAGAATTGACCTGCCGGCCCCTAATGGGGCATCTCAGGCATTTTTTGTTTACGAAATCAGCCTAATGGAAGCGCCGTTAGCACAGCGTTTTCCTGAAATCAAAACCTATCGAGGTTACAGCGCCGATGGTCGTTCAAGATTAGCGATGAGCCTTACCCCACTTGGTTGGCATGTAATGGTGATTGCACCAGAAGGACAATGGTTTATAGACCCTATCAGGGTTCGACAGCATGGAGAGGTTTATCAAAGCTATTTTAGGAAAGATTTTATTCCTAACCCAGCCAAACGCATTCAACAACAATGTGGTTTTGACCAGCGAATGGACCCCAATTATGACCAAAAAGTTGCACCTCAAACACCTTCCTTACCTAGTGTTTCCGGCGCTAGAGTGCTCAATGGTGGTACACGCAAAACTTACAGGATAGCAGTTGCAGCAACTGGCGAGTACACCGCTTTTTTTGGAGGTACAGTTGCTCTTGGACAAGCTGCAATAGTAACCTCGATTAACCGAGTATCTGCAGTCTATGAAATTGAACTTGCTGTTCGATTTACTTTAGTAGCCAACAACAGTTCTTTGGTCTATACCAATGCCACTACAGATCCATTTAATAATACTGACGCGGCAACTTTAATTGGACAAAGTCAAACTACAATTACTTCAATCATAGGTGCTGCGAATTACGACGTAGGCCATACGTTTAGTACAGGTGCAGGCGGACTTGCCAGCCTTGGAATTATTTGCAATAACACTCAAAAAGCTAGGGGAGTAACCGGATCCCCTGCTCCAGTGGGAGACCCTTATGACATTGATTATGTAGCCCATGAAATTGGCCATCAATTTGGCGCGAATCATACTTTTAATGGAAGCCAAGGAAGTTGTACGGGTGGAAATAGAAATGCGTCAACGGCTTATGAGCCGGGATCCGGCACCACCATTATGGCGTATGCAGGCATCTGTGGCACCGATGATTTGGCAAGTAACAGCAACGCCTATTTCCATATTGCTTCACTGAGAGAAATATACAACCACATCACAACGGGATCGGGGAGCACTTGCCCTACCACTGCACTAACCGGGAATACCCCTCCAAATTTCGTTGTAAGTCATGTTGAAAGCTATACCATCCCACCTTCTACCCCTTTTGAACTCGTTGGAAGAGGTGCTGATGTAAACAACGATGCTTTAACTTATTGCTGGGAACAATACGACTTAGGAGCTGCCGGCTCCCCTACCGCCCCTTCTGGAACTATGCCTCACTTCAGATCTTTTAGTCCGACAACGAATCCGGTTCGGAGTTTTCCGCGACTAAGTGATGTTTTAGCGAATACCACCAGCTTAGGCGAGGTCATGGTGAATTATAGCAGAGCCTTAAACTTCAGGCTTACCGTACGTGACATCCGAACAGGAGGTGGAGGTATTGTATTCATGGATAGTAACCTTACCGTAAACGTATCCACAACAAGTTCTGCCTTCTCAATCAGCAACTTAAATAGCACTACTACGCTGCAAGCAGGAAGTTCCTTTAACCTTACTTGGAATGCCGGAACTACCGCTTCAGCTCCCTTTAATGCAGCTAACGTGATGGTTTTGTTTTCTGCTGATGGAGGAACAAACTTTACTGACACTTTGCTAGCTTCTACACCCAATGATGGTAGCCAGACCATAACCATCCCTAACACCCTTACAGCTACCGGAAGAATCAAGGTGAAAGCAGTAGGAAATGTGTTCTATGACATCAACAATGCGAATTTCAGCGTTGCAGCCTCAGTAGCTAATGCTTTAACCACAGGTGCTGTTTCTGCTAGTGTATGCTCAGGTTCAAGTTTCAACTTACCTTTTACGGCTACCGGCACCTTCAACGCTAGTAATGTATTTACTGCTCAATTGTCCAATGCTTCCGGAAGCTTTGCTTCGGCTATAACCATTGGAACCCTGAGTTCTACAAGTTCAGGATCCATTAATGTTACCATTCCGGCAAATACTGTTGTGGGAACTGGTTATAGGATAAGGGTTATTGCCAGCAGCCCCAGTTTAGTTGGCACTGATAATGGAACAAACATTAACATTATCAGCCTTACTTCTAATTCACTCCCTCATTCTCAAAACTTTAACTCTTTAAGCGCTGGTGCTATCCCAACAGGTTGGGTAGTAGAAAATGCCCAAACTACCTCGGACTTTGCAGTAAACGGTGGCCTTACCGTTAATCATGGGAACGGGAATACCCCTGGTTTAGCAGGTAACTTATGGACAAGCAACACAAGCGTGATGGCAACTATGCCAGCTTTTGGCCCAATTACAACCAATAGTCGTTTTTCTTTCGACTACCGTGTTGTAAACTGGACAAACTATCCTAATACTGCAACAGTGCTAAGCAATCTTGACAGTTTGCTTTTGGAAGCCTCTCCAGACTGTGGAGTTACGTGGATTACCTTGAGCTTAGTCAACGGCGCAACCCATTCCAGCAGTTTGAGCTTCCGCACCTTGAACATCAATTTGAACAATCCTAGTTTGGTTGGCAATAATGTTCAATTCAGATTTAGAGGGGTTTGGTCCACTGGCGACTATTGGTGGGATATAGACAATATTAGCCTGATAAATGTACCGCTGTCGTTGAGCAGTGTAACCCCTATTGCCAATCTCTGTACTGGTAATCCAATTTCTGCCAACTTTACTACAGGGGTAACATTCAATACCGGTAATGTTTTCCGTTTAGAGTTGAGCGATGCAACAGGCTCTTTTGCCACTCCTACTTTATTGAATGCTCAAACAGCTACCAATCTTAGTAGCCTTAGCGGCATAGTTCCAATAGGAACACCAACCGGAACAGGATACCGAGTAAGAATAGTGAGCACCAATCCGGCAGCCACTTCCGATTCTAGCACAACAATTTCTATCATCAACAGAGGTTTATCGGCACTCCCTTTAAATGAAAACTTTGACAATGTACCTCAAGCCACCATTCCTGTTGGCTGGGAGGCAGAGGCAAGTTCAACTTTCGATTTTAGGGTAGATGGAAATCCAACCTTTGCACATGGCGTTGGTGGAACGCGTGGGATGGCAGGCAATCTTTGGACATCTAACCCAACTGTTGCACTGGCTTTGCCTAGGCTCGGACCCATATATCCGGGTTCAAAAATCAGTTTTGATTATAGACTTGTTAATTTTTCAGGCTACACCACTACGCAGGTAGCAACCACGCTTGGGGCCAATGATACCGTTGCGGTGGAAGTTTCTACCGACTGTGGACTTAGCTGGACTAGAATCCACGCCATCACCCAGGCCAATCATACCACTTCCTTAAACTTTCTCAATAAAACCGTCAGCCTCGATAGTTATGTCGGCCAAAACATCATCGTTCGCTTTTTTGGACGTTGGGGCTCCGGCGACTACTGGTGGGATATAGACAATGTTTCAGTTACCGATGGTGGACCTATCGTCATTGACACGGTATTAAGCAGTAAAAATTGGTGTAATGGACAATCCATTACCGTCAACTACACCCTTCCTGGCACTTTCCCTTCTTCAAACGTACTGAGCCTGGAAATCAGTGACCGCAATGGGAATTTCACTCCAGGAACTGCATTAGCTAGTGTTAACGGTATGGGAACAGGATCCATCACCGCTACGCTTCCTAATGGACTTCCAGCCGGACATAACTACAAACTCAGACTTATTTCCAGCTTCCTTTCGATGGTAGGAACACCCTCGAACCAATCGTTCGTGATGCACCCCGCTTTCAGTGGAACGGTATCCCAAACCTCAACAGCCACTACGGCATGTGCCGGGCAAACCATCGGATTCACAGCAACCGCCAACTTCGCAACCGCTGATGTACCCGGAGTTAGCTATTTCCCTTATGCACCAAGCAGAGGAGACAGCATCATTATCTATTATTCCAATCCAACCGCCACTTCCGCCATTTTACACTGGGCAGTCAACGGCTGGACAGGGCCTGATCCAGCTTACATTCCGGCTGGTTCTTCTACCATTCAGCATCCTGCCGTTCGTACCAATATGACTGCTTTAGGAGGAGGACGATTCAGGGTCGCTATTGGTCCATTTAACAATCCTGCTCAAGTAGTAACCGTGATGGACTTCGCCATCAATTACTTCCAAGGCACTAATGACTTTTGGGAAAACAACAACGCACAAGATTACCATGTTGAAGTATCAAATGGTCTTCAACCCAGCTTCTTGTACAAATGGAAGCTTCAAAATGTAACTGCTAGCCAAGGATCTCCAACGTTCAGCAGTAATTCGTTTGTGAATAATGACAGCGTGTGGGTGATTGCCAGCTTAAACAATGTTTGTTCGAACGTTGACTCCATCACTTCAAACAAAACCAAGCTTACTATCAACCCCAATCTGACTCCTTCAGTCAGCATTCAAGCAAGTTCTTCTACTTTCTGTGCAGGTACTTTGGTGAGTTTTACTGCTACCCCAACCCAGGGTGGCCCTTCACCCTCTTATCAATGGCGGGTAAATGGAAATCCGGTGGGTACCAACAGTTCCACTTTCTCGACCAACAGCCTGGCCAATAACGACGTGGTAAGTCTTGTGTTGACCGCCAACAATACTTGCCAAACCACTGCTACCGCAACCAGCAATAACATCACGGTAACCGTAAATCCAAATCTTACTCCTACCGTCACCATTTCAACTGCCAACACCACTTTGTGTTCGGGAGTCAATGCCACCTTTAACGCGATCATTACTAACGGAGGCCCCAATCCTTCCTTCCAATGGAAGGTTAATGGAAATAATGTTGGTAGCAATAACTCCAGTTACAGCAATGCCGCCTTATTGAATGGGGATGTGGTAAGTGTGGTTTTAACCGCCAACAATACCTGCCAGACCAGTGCAACTGCAAACAGCAACAGTCTGAACATGACCATTAACCCACTACTTGTTCCATCTGTGAGTATTGCAGCTTCTTCTACCTCTATATGCTCCGGTACCAATGTTACATTTACCGCCACACCTTTGAATGGAGGAAGTACGCCTGTTTATCAATGGAAACTTAACGGAAACAATGTTGGAACAAACAGCGCAATTTATGCTAACAATGCCCTTAGTAATGGCGATTTAGTAACGCTGGTAATGACCGCCAATAACACCTGTCAAACAACTTCAACTGCGAATAGCAACGTTGTTACTATGGTAGTAAATCCGGTCCTTACTCCAGATGTGTCCATTTCAGCAAGTGCTAATCCAGCATGTTCGAGCGCTAACGTCACCTTTACTGCTACACCAGTTAATGGCGGTGGAAGCCCGTCTTATCAATGGATGATTAATGGAAATCCTGCTGGAACAAACGCCGCAACTTTTAGCAGCAACTCGCTTACCAATAATTCTGTAGTTCGGGTTATCCTTACCGCCAATAACACTTGCCAGACCAAATCTACGGATACCTCAAACTCCATAATCATGACCATTCAAACCGTAGTTACTCCTTCGGTTTCGATTGCTACTGCCAATACCACCATTTGTCAAGGAACTTTGACCTCGTTTACTGCAACTCCTGTTAATGGTGGCTCTAACCCTAGCTTCCAATGGAGATTAAACGGCAATCCTGTAGGTACAAACTCATCCACCTATAGCAATAACAGTTTGGTGAATGGTGATGTGGTAACCGTGAATATGACTGCCAGCAATGCTTGTCAAACTACCAACAGTGTAAGTAGCAACAGTCTTGCTATGACCGTTACACCGATAGCAACTCCTACCGTGAGTATATCGGCTAACGCGAACCCCATCTGCTCCGGAGATGCAGTAATCTTTTCATCAACAGTTCAGCAAGGGGGATCTTCACCTTTGTATCAGTGGACCATTAATGGAAATCCCGCTGGTGCCGGAACAAGTTTATCGTCTTCTACTTTGGTACAAGGAGATTCTGTAAAACTGACCATTACCGCAAACAATACCTGCCAATCTTCAAGCAGCGCGGTGAGTAATACAGTTGTAATGACCGTAAATCCACGTCTAACTCCTGCAGTTAGCATTGCAACGGCTAACCTGGCAGTTTGTAACGGAACCAACATCACCTTTACCGCTACACCAGTCAATGGCGGAAGTAATCCTTCGTACCAATGGAAAGTGAATGGTAATCCTGCTGGAACTAACAGCAGCACTTATACCAGTTCTAACTGGAGTAACAACGACTTAGTAACCGTGACTTTGACAGCAAACAATGCATGTCAGACCTCTTCAACTGCCAATAGCAACTCACTCCAAGTTCAGTTGCTTCAAGCTAGTAGCGGTTCAATAAACCGCACCATTTGTTCAGGACAATCCTTCTTTTTCAATGGCAACAACCTGACCTCCGCAGGCACTTACCGCGATACACTTGTCAATGCTGTTGGTTGCGATTCTATCCTAACCTTAATCTTGCAGATCAATCAACCTAGCAGTGCTTCAATTAATGCTAACATTTGCAATGGGCAAGCCTATAACTTCTATGGCAACCTGCTTACAAGTGCCGGAACTTATCGGGATACCTTGATTAATGTAGCGGGTTGTGATTCAATTGTTACCCTTACACTGAATGTACGTCCCACTAGCTTGACTAACATCCATGCAAGCATCTGTTCAGGAGCCGTTTATAACTTCAATGGTATGCCACTTACTGCAACAGGAACCTATCGAGATACTTTACAAAATGTTGCAGGTTGCGATTCTGTCATTGTTCTTTCTTTGAATGTTAATGCCAAGTCTAATACCAACCTCCAAGCAGGAATTTGTCCGGGTAGCGTTTACAACTTCAACGGAACGCTGCTCACTTCCGCCGGAACTTATTCCGACACCTTGGTTAATGCAGCAGGTTGTGATTCTATCATTACCCTGACGCTGAACGTGAACCAGCCTACCGCTTCTAGCATCAGCGCAACCATCTGTGCAGGAGCCGTTTACAACTTCAACGGAACGCCGCTTACTTCCGCCGGAACTTATTCCGACACGCTCGTTAATGCAGCAGGTTGTGATTCCATCATTACCCTGACGCTGAATATGAACCAGCCTACCGCTTCTAGCATCAGCGCAACCATCTGTGCAGGAGCCGTTTACAACTTCAA
>JAIXUI010000027.1 GCA_027484125.1 Bacteroidota bacterium
AGACAGAGAGTGGACTATTGAAGTGTGAGTGGCCCATATTGAGGACGCTACGTGGGCATATTCAACCGCGTATCTGGAGGCTGAACAACGCTAGGGGAGAGGGATCCCAACAAAAGCCGCCACGCCAAGCCCCGGAGGGGCGATAGGTTAATAGCAGCTCCGTAGGAGCTAAACAGGGCAAAAGGTGACGCTGTTACGGGCGTAAGAACAAGATTGGCTCTTTGTCAATAATTACGAATGGTATAAATTTTCCGCCTGTTTCCATTCCAATCACCATTCCGACATTCGGTGGACATGCTGTTTGGATGTTTCAAATTGTGATTGGTTTGTCGTAGAGACGCGATTTATCGCGTCTCCGAACGCTGTTTACGCATTCACCTATTCACCCATATTTCCACCATGGTTGATTAAAATTCGAATATTATTGGAATGTATTTTTTGTACGGAGACGCGATGAATCGCGTCTCTACGAGGATTATCCATTTTCATGAACAATAACCATTTTCCGGAAATACGCCCGACGTGTCCTGAGGTGCGTTTGCTGGTTCAAGCTCAGTTTCCTGCGCCTTATGCCAATTGGATCAGTGGCTTGGTGGCGCACAGTCCCTTGCTGATTCCGCGTGCGATGGTCGATTGTGGGCATGGTCGCAGCTTGTTGCGGGCGCAGTCGCAGGAGGATTTCCTGGTTTGGTTGGGAGCGAAGTTGAAAGACTTTGAAACTACCTTAAACTCTCCCTTCTTCGCTTTAGGGCAGAAGTTGGAAATCCTTTATGGAGCCAAAGACCCCGCGACTGACTACTACAACTACCTCAAAAGCCTGATTACCATACAAAATCAGCCGTACAATAACCTGTTAGACGCGTTGGTAAATGAGTACCGCGTGCAGGGGAATTTGTGGTTGGAGGTTTACCTGACGGAGCATTTCACTACGACCATCTTGCCCACCTTAATGAACGGCAACCTCTTAAAACCCCACGCCGCTGATGCTCTAGCAAATTGCGCTTCGGTGAGTGCGTTGGTGAGTTACTTTGGTTCTGCCTATCGAATAGTTCCTTTCGCGGATATTCCCGTGACGAAGTCGCTGTTGGAGCAGATGGTCTTTAGCCGGCCATCGGAGCAGTTGGCTTGGGTGCGAGCTTACATCAACACCGACCGTGATGGAGCTGCAACTGCCTTGGGCGAGGCGTTTGTTCGCACGAACCAGTCCGTGAAGCAGTTGTTGTTGAACATTCAGCAAATGTTTGATAACCAAACCTACCAAGATGCGGTCATTCATTTAAAGCCCTTATCCAGTTTAAACGACATCCTCCACTACCGCCTCACCGAGCAGCCTATCTACGGCAGTTCGCGTTTGGGTGTGCGGAACCTGGAGCGCACGGAGGTGTATGCCCGTTACCTGATCGACAAAAAGCAACTTACCGCCGAACCGGAAGATCCTATCCAACCGTTGTTGGTAACGCCTCAAAATCCGGAAGGAGATTTCTCTAATCCACTAACATCTCAACCGGAATATTCCCTAACTTTAGGAAACAAGCAATAGGTCCCTGAGCGTTGGAGTAAACCTGTCCCAAACAGGAATCCAGCCGAAGGGACGAATTATCCAACCACCTCGGCAACGTGCAAGTGACCCTAACAGACCGCAAACTCGGCGTAGTGCAAAACGAAAGCAGCAGCTTCACGCACTACCTCGCGGATGTACGCAGTGCAGTGGATTATTATCCCTTCGGAATGCAAATGCCGGGAAGGAGTGTAGATGAGGGGTATCGGTGGGGGTTTAATACTCAAGAAAAGGTTGATGAAATAGAAGATAATCACTTCACTGCTGAGTTTTGGGAGTATGATAGCAGGATTGCCAGAAGATGGAACAGGGATCCAAAGCCTATTGCTGAAGAGAGTGAATATGCAGTAAATAGAAACAGCCCCAATTATTATAATGACCCTGATGGTGACAATCCTATTTTGGGAGCAGTCATTGCTGCATTTACAGAATATGCTGGAATAGTTGGTTCAAAAATGTTATCTAATAAGTCTTTTACTGAGGCAAATAGTGAATTATCATGGGAAGATGCAGCTGACATTGGAATTGCTGCTATTTTTGGAGCAGCTTCACTTGATGGCGGTATAACAAATTTTGCAGCAAAATTAAAAAATCCTAATTTTCAAAAGATAGTTGCAAAGTTATTAGAAGTTGGCCTTACCTCTTTGGAGAGTTCAATAAAAGCTAGTTATAAAGAAGATTTCGATTTGAAAAGTATTATAGCAGGTGCATTAACAGAAGTTGGTATGAGTAACTTACTAAAAACTGATGTATACAAGGAAGCAAAAGATCAAATAAATAAAAATGCAAAAGCATCTACTAAAAGAGCTGATGATTTATCCAAACGTAAAAAACCAAATGAAAAGTTAGTGAAGAATGCAAAGAGAGAATCTACTTCGCAAAAGAGGACATCTGAGGCATTAGATAATTTGGATAACGCAGGTAAGATAATTAAAGGAACAGTTTCAAAAACTTTGGCAAACAAAGCTCAGGATGCCACAAAGCCTAAAAAAAAGAAAGATGTTAGATGAATAAATCAATAGTTGTCAAGTTTTTTTTGGGTGCATTATTTCTCAGTGTTTCAATTTATTCCTTCATGAAGTACTTTGAATTCAGAAATGCTTTTTTAGAAGGTAAACCAATTGTTTATTCACTCATCGAAAAACGGATTAATAAAGGAAGTCGAGGTGGAGATTCATATAAAATTGTTGTTGAATACAACAAAAGTGAACAAACTGTAACTGTAACAAGTCAAGATTTTGATTTAATTGATAAAGGTAAATATCCAGAATTGTATTATTCTCAGTATTCAGATTCAGTTTTTTCAAAATGGTCTGTAAAAGTGTCTTTGAGAGTTGCTATTTTGTTTCTGTTACTTTCTATTATGTCAATAATTCCATGGAATAAGGTAATAAAGCAAGAATCTTCTAATTAATCGCCTCTTAAAAAAAATATTGCTTTGTCATGTAAAATTAAGAATAAATCGATATGTCGGCTACCCCAAAACTAGAACCGTTAGAATGTTTTCAAGGTCTGCTAACTTTAAATTGTTAACAGAATGAAAAAGAGCAAGTTTAGTCCGACTCAGACGTGCTGCAACTACTTCAGCCCATGAGCCAGCTCACAGACATCCTCCACTACCGCCTCACCGAGCAGCCTATTTACGGCAGTGCGCGTTTGGGTGTGCGGAACCTCGAGCGCACGGAGGTGTATGCCCGTTACCTGATCGACAAAAAGCAACTCACCGCCGAACCCGAAGATCCCACCCAGCCGTTGTTGGTAACGCCTC
>JAIXUI010000055.1 GCA_027484125.1 Bacteroidota bacterium
AATGGTGTTGAGGTCGATGCCGAGGCTTTTAAGCTGCTTGGCAACTTCTAATTTTCCTTCCAATTTGCCTTCTAACTTGCCTTCTAATTTACCCTCTATCAAACCCTCCATTTTCCCTTCTGTCAAACCCTCCATTTTCCCTTCTATCAAACCCTCCATTTTCCCTTCTATCAAACCCTCCATTTTTCCTTCGTCATAGGCGGTATCGATGATGCCTTTTAAATCGCGATACACTTTCAAGCTGTTTTCGTATTGGTCGAGGTCTATCGAGCCGAGTTTGGCCAACTCTGCTTTCTCAAAGGCTTGCTCGAATACGTCATCTTGAATAATGGCCGGTATGCTTTGGAAATCTTCTAGGTGCTTTATGAAGTACAACCATTTATCTAATCGCGTTTCCAACTGGCTTTCATCCTTGATAAAGTTGGGCATTTCCAGATAAACATAGGTCAGCTTATCGTAGAAAACCTGACCATTTTGGTTCTTCAATTTAATGGTGTGCAGGTATTCACTGCGTTCTGGTTCGCTTTCGTAATCCTGGAAGGTAAAGTCTAACAAGCCGATGCAGTAAACCGCATTGAGCTTGTAGTTCCATTCGCCTTTTTCGGCTTGTTCCCGTATAGGAAAGGTGGAGTAATAAAGCGTTCGGTCTTTGAAGTAGTTCTGCTTGGCTTTCTGTAACTCTACAATGAACTTCTCGCCTCTGTTGTTTTCGCAATAGATATCATAAACCGCCTTGCGGTCGTGGTCGGTCATGCCGAGCTGCTCCGGATTCTTGAAGGTGAGCTCCACAATTTTATCCTGCTCCGGCAAAAGTGCATTGAGAAAATCCATCAACAGCGGCTTGCTCGCTTCTTCTCCAAAAATCTTCTTGAAACCGAAGTCTGTATAAGGGTTGATGTATTTGGCTTTCATAAAGGAATCTTGTTCTGTGTATGCAAAACTACTCAACAAGATTTAGATAACCCTTTACGACGAAGCAGCTTGCAACTAAATCATTTTAAGAAGACTAAACCTACTTCGTTTCGATTAAGGCCATGATTTCTTCTACCAGTCTCCGTACAAGGTATCCAGTACGGCACGTGTTTTTTCTAGCTCTCTTTGTTCTTCAATAAGGATTTTGACGATGTGTTTCTGCCGGGCTGGTGTGCCCTTAAGACCATTTAGGATATCTTGCTCCATAGCGGTACTTTCTAAAACATCATAGACAATCGGGACTACTTTCCAGGATTTATACTTGCCGGGTTCTTCTAGAAAGAAGTTCAAAGGTCTATATCGGAGCTCGTGAGGGAGTGCTTCAATTTGCTGCTGTAGTTCGGTAGCTTGTTTGCTCAAAAAAGAGTTGTAATAGGCGAGATGGGTTTCGCTCATGGATTCTATTTTATGGCTTTCCACTTTGAGCCATTCCAACTCTATCATCAACATGGTTTTCAGGTCTTTGGCCTGGTAAGCCACTGTCAGCTTTTGCATCCATTCCAATTTCTCCTCCCTCGACTTATCATCGGTGGCGGTGTCGGGGTGCAAAAGCTTGGCTAACTTTTTATACAAACCACTGAGGCTGTTGTCTTTGTCTTCTTCAAACTGTTTGAAAGCGGCTTCTTTTTCTAACTGTTTTTTGGATTTCTTTCTTCCGTTGGCCGGATTCGTTTCCTTGTCAATTCCAGCGCGTTGAAGTGCATCTTCCACCAATCTTTGCAACCGGATGTTGATTTCTTCGTCTGAAAGTCCGTCGTGTATTTCATCGAGATTCAGCTCGACGCCTACTTCCTTCAATTTCTGGATGAAGTATTTCTTGTTTTCTTCAATCGCAGCTGCTCTTTCTGCTTTTTCATTGACCTCCCTATCTTCGGGAACGCCTCCATTCTTTCGAATTAAAAATCGTTCGAATCGCTTCAATTCCTCTTCCAACAGCGTTGATTCCGGGTCTAGGAGGATACCCAGTTCGTCAATCTCATCACATTCCTCGTAGAAGTAGTTGACTAAGGTTTGTAGATTGCTGTTTGACATGGAAACTTCCTGCATGTACTTCGATAAAGCGATGATTTTATGGATGCGCATTTTCGTCCATTCTTTCGCCAATGGAAGCACTTTTGATAGGTATTCATCCAGATTTTGATCCAACCTTTGCTTCATTTCTTCCAGCTTCAATTCTTTCTTCTGAATTTGTTCCATTAATGATTGAAAGCGCTTAGCCTCTTTGGATTGGAGGCTTTTGCCGGGTTGAGCAGAACGTGTAACTTGGTTAGACTTAGCCATGCCCAAAGATGAAAAATTCTACTTTAGTTTTAATTTCCAGCCTTGCAGTGACCTTTGCGGCTGGTTGGTATGTTCATGCACGAACTCCGGAAAATCAGCCTAATTTTATTCAAAACAACCATAAAATGAAACTAGGTGCCTTTTCTATGAGCTTGAGTGTAAAAGACTTACAAGCCTCACGCGACTTTTATGAAAAACTTGGATTTCAAGTGTTCGCCGGAAGCATGAAGCAAAAGTACTTGATCATGAAAAATGAGGATACTTTAATCGGTCTTTTCCAAGGCATGTTTCAAGGGAATATCCTCACCTTCAATCCGGGATGGGATAACAATGCCCAAAACATGGCTGAGTTTGATGACATTCGAAAAATTCAGCAAAAGTTAAAGGCCAGCGGGCTTACCTTAAGCAGTGAAGCAGATGAAAAAACTACTGGACCTGCCAGCCTTACACTCACTGATCCAGACGGGAATGTGATTTTGCTTGATCAGCATCGATGAAGATGCTCATTAAAATTGTCAATCGTCTTCGCGCCGAAGTCTAAGCAATTCTGCACAAATTTTGGGTTAACCTCCCAAAAACGTATCCAGCAGACGAATGGCAGAGGCAGTATCTGGAACTTCCAACACTTCAATACCAACAGCATTGGATTGATTCTTCATGCTGAAGCGTCGTGGTTGACTCTTGACGAGGTCTATCACTTTTCCAAAAACTTCACCTTGATAAAAAGATTCCGCCTTCGCATTTACGAACCAAGCGCGGAACTTTCCGCCTTTCATCATTACTTTTTCCATGCCCAACTTGGTGGCTCTTCGGCGAATGCGTACAATGTTCAATAACGTATCCACGGCAGCTGGCACGGGACCAAATCGGTCAAGCAGCTTTTCGCGAAATTCTTGAAGAGCCTCTTCGCTGCTTAAGTTATCCAGTTCCATGTATAAACTCAAGCGTTCTGAGCCAGCGCTTACATAACGTTCCGGAATAAGGGCTTCAAAATCCGTGTCTATTTGGCAATCGCTGACCAATGGCCGTTCCGGGCGATCAGCAAACAACTCTTTGTATTCGCTTTCCTGAAGTTCCTGAATGGCTTCATCCAAGATTTTATGGAACATTTCGTAGCCAATATCGGCGATAAAGCCGCTCTGCTCCGCTCCAAGTAGGTTTCCGGCACCACGAATGTCGAGGTCGCGCATGGCTACTTGGAATCCTGAGCCTAAATCGCTGAATTCTTCGATGGCTTTCAATCGCTTGCGAGCATCTTCAGTGAGCATTTGTAAAGTGGGCACCATGAGGTAGCAGAAGGCTTTCTTGTTGGAACGTCCTACCCTACCCCGCATTTGGTGCAGATCAGACAAGCCAAACATGTGCGCACTGTTGATGATGATGGTGTTGGCGTTGGGGATATCCAAGCCCGACTCGATGATGTTGGTGGCTACGAGGATGTCGTATTCGCCTTCAATGAAGTCGAGTAGTACTTCTTCCAATTCCTCTCCATCCATCTGTCCATGTCCTACGCACACCTTAGCATCGGGGCAAAGTCGTTGAATGATTCCGGCGATTTCCTTGATGTTGGCCACACGATTGTGCACCACAAATGCTTGCCCACCGCGGTCGAGCTCGAACATGAGTGCATCACGGATTTTTTCCTCATCGTGTAAGATAAGCTCGGTTTGTACCGGTTGTCGGTTGGGTGGAGGGGTGTTGATAACACTCAGGTCGCGCGCACCCATTAATGAAAATTGCAAGGTTCGAGGTATAGGAGTAGCGGTAAGCGTAAGGGTATCTACGTTTACTCTTATCTCCTTGAGGCGTTCTTTTACTCCCACCCCAAACTTTTGCTCTTCATCAATAATCAGCAAGCCCAAATCTTTAAACTTGACTTGCTTGCTAGCGATTTTGTGCGTTCCAATAAGGATATCAATTTCTCCTTTTTCCAATTTTTCCAGTACGCGCTTTTGCTCAGTAGCTGTTCTAAAGCGGTTGAGGTAGTCCACCTTGCAAGGAAAATCCTTGAGGCGTTCAGAGAAGGTTTTATAATGTTGAAGAGCGAGGATGGTAGTAGGCACTAACACTGCCACTTGTTTGGAATCGCAAACAGCCTTGAACGCTGCACGCACGGCAATTTCAGTTTTCCCAAATCCCACATCTCCACAGACCAGTCTGTCCATGGGATATGGCTTGTGCATATCATTTTTAACTGCCGCGGTGGCTTTGTGCTGGTCGGGCGTGTCTTCGTAAATAAAAGATGCTTCCAACTCGGTTTGCAAGTAAGAATCGGGCGTGAAGGCGAACCCTTTTTGTGCTCTTCTCCGGGCATAAAGTTGAATCAGGTCTTTCGCAATGTCCTTTACCTTGTTTTTGGTTTTAGATTTCAGCTTTTCCCAGGCATCGCTTCCCAACTTATTCATCTTGGGTGCCTTGCCTTCGCTTCCGGTAAAGCGGGCGATTTTATGAAGGGAGTTGATGCTGACGTAAAGCAGGTCGTTGTCGCGGTAAATCAAACGAATGGCTTCCTGCCTTTTTCCATTGACTTCCAGCCTTTCCAACCCATCAAAAATCCCAACTCCGTGGTCAATATGGGTGACGTAATCGCCTTTTTTCAACTCACGCAACTCTTTCAAGGTCAACGCCTGACTACGGAGTTTATAGTTGCGGAGTTTATACTTATGGTATCGTTCGAAAACCTGATGGTCTGTAAAAAGGGCTAACCTTAACTGATGATCTACGAAACCCTCATGTAAACTGAAATAGTAAGGTTCGTGACGAACATCGGCTTTCAAGTCTTCGAAAATAGATCTGAGCCTTTCTGCTTGCCGAGGCGTGTCGGTAAAAAACAGGTTCTTCAAGCCTTGGCGCGTATTGTCGCGCATGCAATCAATCAGCATGTTGAAATTGCGCTTGAAGATGGGCTGAGGTTCGGAGCGGAAGCGAAATTCCGGAGCTCCTGCCGGCTGGTCAGTTTGTCCAAAGAAAATCAACCTTCGTTTTAGCAAATCCTCTACCCAGATTTCCGGATTAAGAAAACGCTGTTCCGGTGGGCTTTGCAGCACTTGACCAGATTGCTTTTTATGCAGTTCCGTCCACTGTTGCTGAGCTTGCTCCCAAATTTTATCTACTTTCTCCTTCATGTGGGAGAAATCTTCTAACCAAATCACCGCATCTTCGGCCATGAAACTGTAAAGGGCTTCATGTTGTTCGAGTTTGAATTGGGTATTCAGGTTAGGAATGAGAGAGAAGAAGGCAATTTTACTAACCGACAATTGTGTTTCCGGATCGAAAGTTCGAATGCTTTCAATCTCATCGCCAAACAGTTCGATGCGAAATGGATAATCGTTAGAGAAGGAAAAGACATCGACAATGCCCCCACGGATTGCAAACTGCCCAGGTTCATAAACAAAGTCCACGCGGTCGAAGCCATATTCCACCAGCATTTCAAGTAGAAAATCAAGGCCCAGACGCTCACCTGTTTTTACTTCTAGGGTATTTTTCTTGAGTGACCGTTGGTTGACCACCTTTTCTGCAAGCGCTTCAGGGTAGGTCACTACAATCATGTCTTTCTGGGTGTGAGAAAGCCGATTGAGCACTTCAGCACGCAGCAAGACATTGGCGTTATCGGTGTCTTCCGTTTGATAAGCCTTTCTCCAGGAACGAGGGAAAAAGAGGACTTCCTTGCCCGGACACAGACGTTCGATATCGTTGTGGAGGTAAGCTGCGCGTTCGTGGTCAGGCAGTAGCAGCAATTGACTACAGCCATGATGTTGGCGTAAAGCAGCCATCAACAAAGCCGGCTGACTTCCGCTTAATCCGCTAAACAACGCAATAGAAGGAGATTGGGTTAGCCATTCAAGAAGCACGGGATGTTGGCTGAATTGCTCCACCAATCCCAATGCCTGGCGTTCAGGAGTGTCGTGACGACCGTGCATGAGGCGGCAAAGATATTTGCTTTTCGGTTCACCCTTGAGTTGTAAATACTTAAGAGATTGTTTAATTTAAAGCTATGACTTCCGGTGTCCTCCCCATGCACTTCCTTCCTCGTAGGCTGATGAATGCCATCAGGGAGGTTTTTGAGTCAATTCCTGAGGTGGAAAAGGCGATACATTACAGCACGCTTACTTATGAAGATTTCAGCTTTAGCACACATTATGAATTTCTGATCTTTGGCCGCGTGCATGAGTCGGCCTTTCTGGCAAGGTTCGATCAAAAATTCGCCTTGTTCGACCCTGTAGGAGATTTTGAATTTGTCTTTGAGCACGACATGTCTGACAAAGCGGAAGTCAGGCATATAGAAAGAACTGGAATTTTAATTTATCTAAAGAAGACTCAATAGCCAACTGCCTATTTCAGCTTCTCGTTGTTTTGGTGGCGATGCAAATCGCGCTTGGTTTTCTTGTCGATATTTCGTTGAATGGCCGCATTCAAATCGACACCCGTTTGATTGGCCAGGCATACCAGCACCCAAAGTACATCGGCCATTTCATCGGCTAACGCTTCCGGGCCTTGCTTCTCCCCTTGTTTGAAGCTTTGTTCGCCGTAGGTTCTGGCCATTAACCTCGCCAGCTCTCCTACTTCTTCCATCAACACCGCGGTGTTGGTAAGCTCATTAAAATAACGAACGCCCACCGTTCGGATCCATTCATCCACCTGTTGTTGGAGTTCGGGAATCGAGAGTGGGCGTTCAGTCATTATCGGTTTTTAAAATCAGGAGCACGCTTCTCAATGAAAGCCGCCATTCCTTCTTTCTGATCTTCAGTGGCAAACAGCATATAGAAGTTTTTGCGTTCAAACTCCAAGCCTTCAGAAAGACCGGTTTCAAACGACTTCAATACGCTTTCTTTGGCTAAACGAACTGCAATAGGGCTCAATTGGGCAATTTCTGACGCCAGTTTAAAGGCTTCTTCGAGGTAGAGTTCAACCGGGACAACCTTGTTGACTAAACCAAGTGCATAAGCTTTTTCAGCGCTGATAAAGCGGCCTGTTAACGCCATTTCCATGGCATTCACCTTACCAACCGCTCTCGGCAGACGTTGGGTTCCACCAGCACCTGGCATCACTCCGATTTTAATCTCAGGCTGACCAAATTGCGCTGTTTCAGAAGCAATAACCATATCGCACGTCATCACCAGCTCACAACCACCGCCTAACGCAAAGCCAGAAACGGCTGCAATTACAGGCTTCTTGGTTTTCTTGATTTGATCCCAAGTGGTGAATTGGTCTATTTTGAGCATGTCAATGGCATTTCTTCCTGCCATTTGCTTGATGTCGGCACCGGCAGCGAAAGCACGTTCATTGCCAGTCATCACGATAACGCGCACCTGTTCATCAGCATCGAGGGCTTTGAGTGCATCACGCAACTCGCCCATCAATTCCAAATTCAAGGCATTCAACTCCTTTGGGCGATTGAGCTGAATCAAGGCCACATAAGGCCTTACTTGAGGATTAACGAGGATATTCTGGTAGCTCACCGAGGTAAGAATCAAAGGTGGATGACTTCACCGTAAGCCGCAGCAGTAGCTTCCATCACGGCCTCACTCATAGTAGGGTGTGGATGCACGGTTTTGATGATTTCATGTCCGGTAGTTTCGAGCTTACGTGCTGCTACTACTTCGGCAATCATTTCGGTTACGTTTGCACCAATCATGTGGGCACCTAACCACTCACCGTATTTAGCGTCGAAAATGACTTTCACAAAACCATCTTTGGCACCGGAAGCACTGGCTTTACCGGAAGCAGAGAATGGAAACTTGCCAACTTTGATTTCGTATCCGGCTTCTTTGGCTTGCTTTTCGGTCATTCCAACAGAGGCAATTTCCGGCCAGCAGTAAGTACAACCCGGAATGTTGCCATAATCGAGTGGTTCAGGGTGGTGACCTGCTATTTTTTCTACACAGATGATGCCTTCGGCAGAAGCAACGTGCGCCAATGCCTGCCCTTTCACCACATCACCGATGGCGTAATAGCCTGGGATGTTGGTTTGGTAGAAGTCGTTGACCATGATTTTGCCTTTGTCAGTGGCGATGCCAACCTCTTCTAAACCAATGTTTTCAATATTAGCCACAACACCAGCGGCGGAAAGCACTTTCTCCACTTCGAAAGTCTTCATTCCATCAGGCGTTTTCACGGAAACTTTGCACAGTTTTCCTGTGGTATCCACGCTTTCTACGGAAGAATTGGTAAGGATTTCGATGCCGTTTTTCTTGTAGATTTTCTCCAAAGCCTTACTTACTTCCTCGTCTTCTACAGGAACGATGTTAGGCATAAACTCTACGATGGTCACTTTGGTGCCCATCGTAGCGTAGAAATAAGCAAACTCAACTCCAATTGCACCGGAGCCAATCACCAAGAGCGACTCAGGTTGTTTGTCGAGGCTCATGGCTTTGCGGTATTCGATTACCTTTTCGCCGTCGATGGGCACATTAGGCAATTGACGTGCGCGGCCACCGGTGGCAATCATGATGTGGTTAGCAGAATAGTCCGTTACTTTTCCATCAGCAGCGGTAACACTGATTTTCTTACCAGGCTTCACTTTTCCATACCCCATGATGATGTCGATTTTATTCTTCTTCATCAGGAACTGGATGCCTTTGCTCATGCCGTCGGCAACGCCGCGGCTTCTTTTCACAACGGCAGTAAAATCAGCGGAAGCTTTGTCAACGGTAATACCGTAGTCTTTTGCATGCTGAATATATTCAAAGACTTGGGCACTTTTCAAAAGTGCTTTGGTGGGGATACAACCCCAGTTGAGGCAGATTCCGCCGAGTGATTCTTTTTCCACAACGGCCACCTTCATACCGAGCTGAGAGGCACGAATGGCCGCTACATAACCGCCCGGACCGGTACCGAGCACGATGAGATCGTAATTCATGGGTAAATGGGCTTAAAGCGTCGCAAAGATAGTCTTTCCAATCTGTCTTTTTCTTTGTCAAAACATGACAACTCACTGCCGACCTTTGGGAAATGGAACAACCGCTCCACATTTATCAGGCATCCGCAGGGTCGGGCAAAACCTTCAACATTGCCAGGCAGTTTCTCCGGCTTTGTCTGCGAAATCCTGAATCGAGGCTTTATCGCCGAATCTTGGCCATCACTTTCACCAATAAAGCCACCGGGGAGATGAAAACCCGGTTTCTTAAAGAGCTTCGTCATCTCGCTCATGGCCAAAGCAGCGCGCATTTGGAGTATTTAATGAAAGGCTTAGACTTGGACGAGGCTTCGGTAAGGCAGCGTGCAAGGCAGGTGCTTAGGCAAATCCTCCACGATTATCACCATTTATCGGTGATGACCATTGATTCCTTCTTTCAGCGCATCCTGCGCGCCTTTGCTCAGGATATGCGCCTTTCGGGCAACTTTGAAACAGAGCTTCAACAGTCGGTCGTCACCGACTTTGCCGTGCAGGAATTGCTGGAACGCAGCACCAAAGAAACAGAGGTGTTCGAGCGTTTGGTGCAGTTGCTTTTGGCCAGAATGGAAGAAGGCGCTTCGTGGAATTTTCACGACAGCCTGAAAAGGTTTGCGTCGGAGTTGATGCGTGAAGAAGTGGAGTTAATCAACAGACCTGAAGATTTTGAGGCGAGAATTGAATTGATTCAGGAAGCTGCAGCGCAAGTAACGCAGCAAGAACTAGAGGAATTAATTCCCTTGGCTGAAAAAGTGAAAGCTTTATGGAATCAGTATGGGCTGGACCAAGCCGAATTCCATGGAAAAACGAAAGGAATTCTGCCCTTTCTGCAAGATGTAATTGCCGGAAAGCTACCTGCCAAACTGAATAACAGTGCTGCTAAAGTATTAAGTGACCTTTCCGATAGAAGCGACTGGATAAGACCGAAAAGCAAGGGCTACCATGAGGTACAAAATGCCTTGAATGATGGTTTAGGAGATGCCTGCCAGTCGATTATGCTGACACAACAGTCCTACACCAAACTTAAAAACACCTACAAAGAAATTCTCAGCCAGGCCCTGGTTCTAAAATTTTTACCCTTGCTAGGCGAAGCACTTCGAGCCTTTCCTGCGAAAACCGGCATGTTGCCTCAAAGCGACGTAGCCAGGTTGATTCACCAACTCATTAAAAACAACGATTCCAGCTTCCTACTTGAACGTGCGGGAACTCAATTCAGGCATTATTTGCTTGACGAATTTCAGGACACTTCCCGACTACAATGGGAGAACCTGAAGCCCTTATTGACTGAATCGGTGTCTTCCGGGCATTTTTCTATGGCAGTAGGCGATGTAAAACAAGCCATTTACCGATGGAGAAATGGTGATTGGCGGCTTTTGGGCGGAGAACTTGAACAAACCTTTGAAGGACAGTCTCGAAATGCCTCTTTGCAAGTCAACTTTCGCAGTTCTGCCTCTATCATTCACTTCAACAATTGGCTTTTCCCTCGCTTGGCTCAGGCTTTTCATCAAGAAATGCAAGACTATGCAGATGGCGCAGCACTTCCGGCAGAAGCCAGTCGTGCTTTCGACCATTTCTATAGCCCGGAATTGATGAACCAACTACTTCCGGAAAAGAAAAAAGAGGACCAAAGCGGCTGGGTTTCGTTCACCTTGGTGGAAAAAGACCAGGCTGATTCGCTTGGCTGGTTGCTCAGTCAAGTGGAATTAGCCTTGGAGCATGGTTTTAAAGCTGGAGAGATTGCCGTTTTGGTTCGAAAAAACAGCCAGGCTACCCAGGTAGCGCTCCATTTACTTGCTCATCAATTGGATGAGGAAGGCAATACCCGCTGGGCAGTACTCACAGAAGAAGCCCTACGTTTGGGACAATCGCCGGAAGTACGCGCAATTATGGCCGTTTGCACCATGATGTACACCCGACAACTGGGTCTGCACGATGACTTAGCGGTACTGGAGTTGGCCTCTTGCCTGAGCAATCCGGACCTACCTTGGGAAGCGCCAATCGACCCGGATTTCAGCGAGTTGAAAGCGAAGTTTCCGGCTTGGAGCAACCTGCTGATGCCAGAGCTAATCGCGACCATCATCAACGAGTTGCAATTACAACAGCGCGAAGGCGCAAGACCTTATTTACTGATGCTGGAGGAAGAAATCAGAAGTTGGTCGGCGAGTAAACAAGGCGAAATAAAAGCCTTGTTAAAGTGGTGGGAAGAAGAAGGCGCCAACACCAAAGTACTAACCGCAACCGCCGCCAATGCCATTCGGGTGATGACCATCCACCAATCCAAAGGACTTGAGTTTCCCGTAGTATTATTGCCTTTCTTGGAAGAAAAAATAGACGATAACAGCGGATTCAAGGGAACCAACCTTTGGGAAGACGTCAGCACCTTCACACAAATAGAAACCGGAACCCTTCCAATCAAGTACGGAAGTTCACTATCAGAGTCCGCCTTTCAGCCACTATACCTACGCGAGAAAACCATGCGCTACATGGACTTGCTCAACTTGGTTTATGTAGCCTTTACCCGGCCGTGCGACTGGCTCTGCGGCTATGCGGCAATGCCTTCAGTCAAGCAAAATGGGGAAAGAAGCTCCGGTAATTGGGTTACAATTTTGGAAATGTTGCTGCCACAATCCGGACTTACGCCACAAGAACCTATCGCAGAAGGGCAAATCATCTACACCCAAGGCATTCTGGGCGGCCCGTCGGAATCAAAACATCAACCTACAGCTACCCTTCAGCTCGAAGACTATTCGCTTTATCCTATTCCTTCTTTTCACCATTCACAACAAAGAGAATCGGCATCCGGGAATCGCGGAAGAGTGCTGCACACCTTCCTGGCAGGATTAACCCAACCGGAAGAAGCGTTCGACAAGTTGGAGCAGTGGTCGGCCTACCGCGAGTTGAGTAAGACTGAACAAGACGACTTAAAGCACCAATTGCAACAACTAATCACCATTCCCGAATTCCATCTTCTCTTCAGCCAGGATGCTGAAGTGGTTTCTGAACGCGATTTCTTCAGTCCTGATGGCATACTAAGACCGGACCGAGTGGTCATTTGGCCCGACAAAGCCTTGGTAGCCGATTTCAAAACAGGCGTTAAACGTCCAGAGCATGAACAGCAGGTACGCAGGTATGCGCATTATCTAAGTGCTATGCTCAACCTTCCCGTGAGTGGACTTCTACTTTACACCTCCAACGCAACTGCCATAACCCTCTGATGCAAGCCTTTATTCAACAAGTCGCAGACTTTCTTCAACATAAATTCCAGGGCAACTACCGCGAAGTAGCGGTCATTTTCCCGGGGATGCGTCCTGGCCGCAGGCTGCTGAGTGAGCTACTTCAGCGGCACGACCAACCTACTTGGGCGCCTTCCGTTTTCAGCCTCGAAGGGCTGATGTTCGATTTGTATGGCATGCCGCCTTCTGATGAAATTTTACTGCTTCACACCTTATATGAAGTCTTTTATCCCAATCCGGAAGTTGCGCCTGAAACATTCTCCCAATTCATCAGCAAAGGCAGCATGCTGCTGAGGGATTTCGATGAGTTAGACCGTTACCTGCTCGATTCAGAAGACTTATTCCGAATCATTCGAGATGAAAAGGAGATTGAAGCCCGCTTCAACCTTCACCATGAGCCCGAGTTGGTGGAAGCACTGCTTCATTTCATGGGAGGAATTGGTGAGAGCCGAACAGATGACCAGCAAACGCTTCTGCATTTTTGGGAACAGCTTCCGATGCGCTATGCCCAATTCAAGTCGAAGTTGGAAGAACGTGGGTTGGCCTACACAGGCATGATATACCGGTCTTTAGCCGGTCAGCTCGAAACACTTCGTCCGCTCAGCCAATACCGTCATGTGGTTTTGGCCGGCTTCAACGCCTTATCTACGGGCGAAGAAGCCTTCTTTGATTATTGGCAAAAAGAAGGAAAAGCCTGGTTTTGCTGGGATGCAGACCGCTATTTTCTGGACGATGCCTCCCAAGAAGCAGGCACTTTTCTTCGACAATATGTGCAGCGGTTTCCACCCGCGATTCCCTTTGCCGATTGGTTAGGGCCTTACCACCGTAGCAGGCCTGAGCCTGCATCAACCAAATCAGTAAGGCTTATTGGCTTGCCACTTCACCAAAGCATGGCACGCTTTCTCCCTTCCATTCTGGAAGGAATTCCGGCACAGGAACACCATGAAACAGCCATTGTACTGCCCGATGAGCAACTTTGTTTGTCGGTTTTGCAAAGTCTGACACCCGGAAGCTATAACGTAACAATGGGATTTCCGGTTAACCAAAGTAAAGCCGCTCATTTTCTGCAATTGTTGTTAGGATTTTGGCGATACCAAGCCGGAGACGAAGGCATACTTCCCCAACAAGCCCGCGACTTTCTGCTTCACCCTTGGACTAGTGCGCTACTTCAAGCAGCCGGTTTTCAAGATAGAACCCAAGAGCCAAACAGGTTGTTAAGCCCTCCCATTTTGGACAACCCGGCGCATCCGCTATACTTACCCTTAGCACCCGGTTTTGGCCAGGCAGAGGCAGAACTTGGACAGCGTTTGCTGCAAGTATTTCGCCTTATTCCCACCAACCTGATCACAGCGCCGGACCAGGCATTCCTGATGGAATTGGAACCCGGATTAAGAAGACTATCCGGTTTAGTGAAGCAATCCGGATTTAGACCGCCAATCACAGAATGGCTAAAATTATTGCCAGAAGTGCTTGAAAATAGAAAATTGGCATTCGAAACTGACACCGAAGGCTTACAAGTTTGCGGACTTTTAGAAACCAGAGGTTTACAATTCCGTCATCTCATTGTTTTATCTATGAATGAAGGAATAGTTCCACGAAGCGGAGGCTCTCCTTCTTTCTTACCCTACGCATTAAGAAAAGCGGTAGGCTTACCTACTGCCGACGAGCGAGCCGGCCTCTCCGCCTATTACCTACTTCGATTGTTGGGAGGCGCTGACTCCGCAGCACTTTTGTTCAACCAAATTACAGAATCGTCGAAAGCAGAAGAGCCCAGTAGATTTATTGCGCAGCTTAAAGAAGAATCCTGGTTAAGGTTTTCCGACGTTCAAGCGCAGTTGCCGGTAAGCATGGCCGGAAGCCGAAGCATTTCAGTCCCACGAAGCGAGGCCACCAAGGCCCTAATGGCGAAATTCCTCGAAGGTAGAAAAGCCTTCACCCCTAAACACCTCAACGAATGGCTCGACTGTAAACTCAAATTTTGGTGGAGCTCGGTATTGCGAATTCCTGAGATGGAAGAAGAGCTTCCCCAGGCCGATAACCGCTTTCTCGGGAGTGCACTTCATAAAGTAATGGAATGGCTTTTTGCATCACCAAGAAAAGCATTTACTGAAGCAGAAACAGCCGAGTTACCCCTTCAAAACCTCATACAAAGTGCCTTTAAAGAAGTGTATTGGGGCGAAACTACTTCAGTGCCAGAATCCTTCGTGTTCAATGGAGAATTCAAGTTGCTACAAGCCGTTTGCGAAAGGATGATTCGTACTTTCTTACAAATGGACCTTCAGGAGCCTGAATTTTCGGTTGTTGGAGTTGAGAAAAAACTGGAGCTTCCATTTGATTTAGAAGAGCATCCCTTCACCCTAAAACTAGGAGGTAACGCCGACCGTGTTCAAATGCAACAGGGTAAAGCTTGGATCATCGATTACAAAACCGGCAAATCAGAAAAAGCCTCTGAAGACCCTGAAGTACTTTTTGAAAGAGAGGCCGATGGCCGTCCACATTATGGTTTGCAAACGTTGTGGTATGCTTGGTTGCAATTGGAAATGATGCCGGAAGTAAACCATGCCGGCGCCAAGCTGTATTACATGCGTAGTCCAGACAAAAGCAGCAAAAACGGATTGATTGTGACCTATGATGGCTTTAGCAGAACCGATGAAAACGGGAAGCTGGCCTTTTTTAAGGAACATGCCACGCGGGTACTCTCAGAAATAGTTTTGGATGAAAGCCCCTTTACGCAGTGTGAGAATGTAAAAATCTGCCAGCACTGTCCCTACAAAGCAATATGCCGAAGGTAGTGCGAGTAAGCCTGCATCTCCTTCGGCAAATCCGTAAGTAATAATTAGAAAAGCGATAAACGCGCTTATTGCGGTTTAGTAAGCGCGGTTATCTTGGCAAAAAGCACATCGGCTTGAAAAGGTTTGGTAACGAAATCATTCATTCCTACGCCAAGAGCTTTTTCGCGGGTTTCCTCGAATGCATCAGCAGTTAAAGCGATAACCGGCGTATTTGGGCGGATAATTCCAGGGGAAGTTCTGATTTGTTGGAAAGTCTCAAAGCCATCGATACCGGGCATTTGTAAGTCGAGAAGGATGAGATCGAAGCTTTCCTTGTGAAGCAAGTCGAGCGCCTCAAATCCAGACTGTACCGTGGTATGAGGACAGTTCCATTTGCGAAGGATTTGGGTGGCCAGCATAAGATTCATTCGGTTATCATCTACCACCAAAATGCGGATATCCGGCAATTGAAGTTGGTGGATTGGTGTACCGGCTACAACCTGCTCTTGTCCCTCACTTAATTGGAATGGAATTTCAGCAGTAAAAGTTGAGCCAACACCCTCTTTACTAGAAACATGAATATGGCCATCCTGAAGATTGATTAATCGCTTGGTGATGGTTAAACCTAGGCCTGTTCCACCAAAATGTTTGTTTGAGCCACTATAAACCTGAGAGAAACTTTCGAAAATAAGGTCTAGTTTGTTTTCAGGAATTCCAATTCCAGTATCACTTATTTTGAAGCTAAAAACAGGGCCCATTTTTTCGAGTTTATGAGAAACTTCAACCTTTACTTCTCCTTCATGGGTGAATTTGATGGCGTTTCCGCATAAATTTAATAGAATTTGATTGAGCCTAACCACATCCCCGACGATGGTTTTGGGGAGCGATTGATCATAAATAACGCGTACTTTAACCGGCTTTTCAGCCGCTAAATTATTGAGTGTAATCTGTAATTCATTAAGCAATTCATGCAAGTTAAAAGGCCTTTTTTCAAGCGTCATTTTACCTGCTTCCATCTTTGAGAAATCCAGAATATCGTTGATGATGGTTAACAGATTACTTGCAGAATATCGGATGGCTTTCAAGTTTTCGAGCACATGGGGAGGAATAACCAGGTCTTCTTCCAACACCAAAGCGCTTAACCCCATGATGACATTCATGGGTGTTCGAATTTCGTGACTCATAGCGGAGAGGAAGTCGGTACGAGCTTTCATGGCCGCTTCCGCTTCTACTTTAGCCTTCATCAAGGTGTTTTGGAACTCTATCTCTTTGGTAGCATCGTGTAAGACACCATCGAAATAGACCTCCTCATTGAGTTTATTTACATTAACATTAATTCTTGCTTGGAACTGGGCGCCGTCTTTTCGCCTCAATTCTACCAACATATTGCGAACTGAACCTTCACTTAACAATTTTGACCTTACTTCGTCCCTAATTTCAGCATTGGCATAAATAGACTTGATTTGCATACCTATTATTTCATCAGGTAAGTACCCAAAAATCTCTGCAAAAGCAGGATTACAGTACAGAAGTTTTCCTTCAAAATTTGTTCTATAAATACCTTCACTTACATTCTCATAGATTGATTTGAGCAAACGATCATTCGACTGTTTTTCAGCTTCTGCACGAATCCTCGAAGAAATATCTCTGGAATAAAATGTGGCCCCTAAAAATTGACCATACTCTCCAATTACAGGAGAAACGTTAATTTCAAAAAAATCCTGATCATTAGGAGATAATTGGAAACTGTGGGCCCCTTCCTGCTTCACCTTATCAAGAAGCATTTTCCAAATAACTCTTGATTCTTGATGCTTCATATTCTCCCAAACCACCATTCCTTTCCACGGTTCAACACCCTGGTAAGTTTTAAATCGTTGAGCAAAAACCACATTCCATTCTATCAGCCTGCCCATTACATCTACGCTGTAGATACTATCTGACGTATAGTCAATTAAACTTCTCAAGCGGCTTTTAGAAATAGAAAGCGCTTCTTCTGCCAATTTATATTCCGTTACATCCTGAAGCGTTCCAAAAATGGACAGACTGCCGGATATAGGATCAATCACAACAGATCCCGATGATTTAAAGTAATAAATCTGTCCGTTTTTGGCCGGATATCGGTAGGTTACTGCAAAATCTCTGTGATGTTTAACCGCTTCATTAACGATATGAGAGACTCTTTCCTGATCATCATGGTGTATAAATCGCCAATTAGATTTGCTTATGTTTTGCTCGATATTTCCATTAAACATGCTTTTTTCTTCATCGGAAGTCACCTCCTGCAAGTCAAAAAACTCTTGTGAGTAGCTGCTTTGTCCAGTGCTTAAGTTAATGGTGTAACTACCCATTTTAGCGATTTTCTGCGCCAATTTTAGTCTTTCCTGTTGCGCATAAATTTTCCGTTCAGCGATTTTTCTTTGGGTAATATCCTGAGCATAACAGGCAATTCCGGTAGTTACGCCAAAAGAATCTGTAACGATTTGAAACCTAAATTCTGCGTAGGCAAATTTCCCTCCCGGGAGTTGAAAAAAATGTTCAAACTTTTGATAGCTTCCTTCAAGTGCTTTTCTGTAATGGTCTCGGAGTTTAAATCCTATTTCTTTGGGAAGAAGTTCGGAAAGTTCATCTCCTATTTTAATCCTAATTTTAAAAAAAGAAGCTAAAGATTCTTCAGCAACTTTGTTTTTTGCAACTATTCGGAATCTTCTATCTACTAACCATATTCCATATGAAGTATTCTCTACTATAGCATTAAAATTTCTCTCAATGTGCTTAAACTGAATGGTGCTGTAAAACTTTTCTTTTAATGACCTGTAAAGCAACAATAAGATAAGACCCAAGCTGACAATAAAATTAACTATATTCGGAATCTGTAAATCATCTGACCGATATAGATTATTTAATTTAGGAGTTAAGTCAGTGAAATTCACTAGAATTATTCCTATTACCGACATTAAAGCAATGATAAGGGAGTACCTAAATGCATGATTATCCAATAATAAAAAAGCACCTAAAATGATAACAGGATAAAAATATTCAGAACCAACTTGATTTTGAAATCCATTATCAAAAACCAATAAACCGAAGTTCGCTCCCAACAATAATACGAATACCGAAATAGTATATCTGTTTAGAATCAAAAGGAAACCGGATAATGCAACAATTCCTGTAATAATTGCGACCATCCGGGTAAGTGAAAACAGCTGATTTTGGTAAGTATACAAACCATAAAATCCCAACACCAACATGGTTAGTAAAATTAGGATTAGCATGGTACGCTGCTTGAGCTGCATCTGCTTATTTAGCTCCTTACTCGTTCCCATGCCTGACTTTCAGGATTGTATTGTTTGATTATTCTGGCCGGATTACCAACCGCTACAGAAAATGGGGGAACACTTTTCGTGACCACCGCACCAGCAGCTACCACCGAATGTTTGCCAATAGTAACCCCTGCTGTAAGTACTACGTTGGCTCCAATCCAAACATCATCTTCTACCACAATGGTATCGGTAGTGCAAGGTTGAAATCGCGGCGGAATATTGGGGTCTTCATACCCGTGGTTCATTCCTGCCATGATTACATTCTGTGCAATGATCACATTGTTGCCGATAGTCACCGGCCCAATAATCACATTGCCTAATCCCACCCTACTTCCATAACCAATAAGTACATGACCCATCCCATTGTTGATGGTTGAAAAATCCTCAATAGTAGAGTTTGCCCCGAGTTCAAAGCGGTTGAATGGCATAACATCCATACGAGTTCGCCAGCGAACCAGCGACCCACGACCTCGCTTATGTTTGAATGGGTTCAAGAATAACCTCACCCACAACCTCGGTCTCGCTTGATTGGCGGGCATGAGCAACCAAAGTGCAAACCGTTTAAGCGCCGGACTACTTTTAAAAAATACCTTAAGCTTGTTGAGCATAAATCAGAATTGTGGTTTTACTGTCAGGATAGCTCCATAAACTTTCTTGCAGAAATTTTCCCAAGTGTGGGTTTTGGCGTGTGCATTTCTTGCCAGGGCTTTCTCCGGACTATCTTCAGCCAGTGCTTGTCTGATCCGTGGAATATAAGCCTCCTTGTCTTCTGCTAAGTATGCCCAATCCTTGAAATAGTCCATGAATACGGTTTTCGTAGCCACAACTGGTTTCCCCATGGCCAGATACTCGTCAATTTTAAGCGGATAGTTATAATTGGTGATGATGTTGATGACTTGCGGATTGATGGTTACGTCAAATCCAATGATGTATTCAGGCAATTGTTCAGGTTTTTTAGGTCCTAAAAAGAAGACGTTAGGCATGTGATGGAGTTTGCTGGCCTTGAACTTTTCATCTTCCGGCCCAACCAGCACCAAATCACAATCGGGCATTTGCTCCGCGATGTGTTCTAATATATCGATGCCTAATCTTACTGTGGTGAGCGCTCCGGTGTATCCAATCACCGGCCTCTTTCCTTCGGAAGCATCTCGAACCGCTTTTAGGTCATCGGCCATGGTGAAGTTTTTACTGGAGATGTCATACAAACTTACATCACAACCTTGGCCAACCGTAAACACCTGAGGATTAAATTGGCGGCAATACTCACTGAAGTTTTCGGAGTTGCAACAAGCAAGGTCCCAGTTTTTGATGATTTGAGTTTGTAGATAAGCGCCATGTCGCCGATGGTAAGGAAGGGCAATCACATTGTCACGCAGAAGATATACCGAAACCCGTGGATGAAGCAACTCATTGAAATGATAACCCAAGAGCATGCTGTTATCGTTGAATAAGATGATATCCTTAAAGCCTAACCGATCCAAGCAGTGCTGAATTGCCCTAGCATAAATTCGATTGTTGATTTTGTTGAAAATTTGAAAAAGCCACGTTGGGCGAATCCAGTTAATGGATTCCAACAAAACCGCCGGTGTATGAACCCATAAGTTTTCTTCTGCTTGAAACAAATCCGGCTCAGTACCTTCAATAACCCTCCTTCTTGATTGAATCCTGGGATCTTGTGTAGCTCGCACTAAATCAGACCGATACATCGGAAAATTCACAAACAGCACCCGGTTGTGACGGCTGAACTCCTTCGCTATGTTTTTCACCGTACTCCCAATAGCGATGTCCCAGCTTTGCAAGCCAAACACAACGATATCGCGGTTACGGATTTCACCAGTGGGTATAGTCATCATGGAATGAGTTCAAAAATATCATGAACCGTTTAACAATTACATCAAAATTCCCGACTTTTCAGCCAAACAAGGCATGCCACTTAAGAAGTTACTACGCAGCAACCACTTTCTATCTCTGGCTGGAAGCTTTTTCTCTGCATTTTTGGGGTTTCTGGGATTCGGTATTTTGGCACGCTACCTCACCAAAGATGAGAATGGTGCTTACCTTCTTTTCCTTACAAGTTTTACTTTTTTGGAAATGCTGCGCACTGGCTTGCTCAACACTGCCTTGATTAAACATTTAAGCGGCGTAAAAGACCCGGAAACTCATAGGGAAATTGCCGGTGGCACCTGGAGAATCGCCATCATTTTTACATTAATCATCAGCTTGCTGAGCATAATAGCCGGTATGTTACTTCAAAACAAAGTCAGCAGCGAAGGTTATCAGCTTTTCTTCCGTTGGTTTGCTCCTACTTACATCCTTACACTGCCATTTCATTACGCAGGCTGGTACCTGTCTGCCATTTCAGCTTTTGGCAAATTATTAATTGCCAGACTTATAAACCTTGGTGTTTATGTAGGATTCCTATTTTGGAATGCCCTTTACTCTCCAACAGCAGAATCAGCGGTGATCAGTTACCTGAGCGCCAATGCCATCACTTCCCTTGTTTGTGTATTTGCAGGATGGTGCGCTGTTAAAAGCATCGGCCATTCAAAGAAGTCGTCTCGTAAAGAACTGCTTGGTTTTGGTAAATTCAGCATGATGACGCTGGTTGGGTCGAATCTTCTTAGAAGTTCAGACACTTTCATCATCGAAGCGATGATAGGCCCTCAGGCGGTTGCGGTGTACACCATCCCTCAAAAACTGGTTGAAGTGATTGAAATTCCGGTTCGAAGCATCATTTCCTCAGCGCTACCTCAGCTATCTGCTTATCAAAATGAAGGCAAAAAAGTGGAGTTTAACCGAGCGCTTGAACAGTTTACGGGAATACTGAGCCTCAGCATCCTTCCTTTATGTGCCATACTCTTCGCTTTAGCGGAACCCTTGGTGGTACTGGTAGGAGGAGAAGGTTATCGAGATTCTTCATCCATTCTCCGAATATTAGCCGTTTACACCCTCTTCCTGCCTTTCGATCGGTTCACTGGTGTTACCTTTGACGTACTTAACAAACCTAAAATCAATACACTCAAGGTTTTTGTTATGCTGATAGTCAATGTTGTGGGAGATATTGTCGCCATAAAACTCACCAACGATGTCTGGTGGGTGGCGTTAGTCTCTATCGCAACATTTATGTCTGGAGTAATTTTCGGTGTAGGGTTTTTACAACGCTTTATGCCGTTTTCTATTCTTTCAGCTTTCAAACGAGGAGTAACTGATTACGGCTTGATTATCAATAAATTTAGGAAGAAGTAGCAGAACAAGATGGAATTAGCACCCCAGATTATCCGTGCTAAAGAGCGAAAAATATCGCCTCTTTACTGGCTCATGTTCGTTGTAGCCGCTGCTGCCGGGCTCGGGGTACTCGTTGTTGAATACGAAGTGTTGGCAGCCAGCATGTTGATAGCTGTCCCCATTGCGCTAGGCTTAATCGCTGCCATCATCCGTTGGCCACTCTTTGGTCTTGTATTATACCTTCACCTTAGCTTTCCTATACTCGGGCTTAACCGATTTATTGCAGAAGGGGTTCCTTATGGTCTCGCCGTTGACGGGGTATTGCTATTTACCCTTTTGGGCGTAATCTTCTCCGCCAAGCGGGAAGATGTACTTAGGATGTTCAATCCCCTCACTTATGTGATGTTCCTTTGGTTCATCTTTACTGCCCTAGAACTCCTAAATCCGGAAGTATTGAGCCGGGAAGCATGGTTCTTCGCCGTTCGAGGGGTATCCCTTTACTGTTTACAAACCGTCATTCTTACGTTTATCCTATTCAATAAACGCCACCAAATCAACCAGTTTATCAAAATCTGGATTGGCTGGAGTGTTTTTGCAGCAGTTTATGGCTATAAACAAAAGTACATTGGACTCACTGAGGGGGAAGACCAATGGTTGAAACTTGGTGCGGAGTCCACCCACATTTTATTCGGTCAATTACGCACATTCTCCTTTTACACCGATGCCGGACAATTTGGTGCAGCCATGGGTCATGCGGCGGTGTTCTGTTTCATCATGGCACTCGGGCCATTTCAAAATAAAACCCGCGTGTTATACCTTATCGGAGGATTAATTACATTCTGGGGGCTAGCCATCTCTGGTACTCGCGGAGCTATGTTCGTGGTAATTGGTGGGGGCTTGGCCTACCTGATTCTCATTCGAAACTTCCGATTTCTTATTGTAGGATTTACGGTTGGCCTGCTGTTTATCTCCTTCCTCAAGTTTACCCGTATCGGTCAGTCGAATTACCAGATCAACCGAATGCGTACTTCGCTCGACCCAAACGATGCATCGCTACAACTTCGCTTGCTCAACCAGCAAATCATCCGAGGCTATATGTCAACCCGCCCGTTTGGTGCAGGAATCGGTTCAGCCGGATATTGGGGACAGCGATTTACTCCTGGAACCTTTCTCGCCAACATGGCACTCGATTCTTGGTACGTAAAAATTTGGGTTGAAACCGGCATCATTGGTTTATACTTCCACATCTTCACCTTGGTTTTCTGCCTTTATTACGGGTTTAAGAAAATCTTCCGCTTCAATAAAGACCCCCGATTGCGACAGCAACTACTCGGTTTATACTGCGGATTTTCAGGCATTTGCCTCGCTGCTTATGGAAACCAAATCCTTGGTCAGCTGCCTACTGGAACCATTATGTACATGACTATGACGTTCTTTTTCCTAGTAGATTCGTATTCCAAGGAAATAGACGAAGAAAACCAACCCCAACATGCAGAATTGGCCCAGGGTCTCGATAGTAACCGTGAACTACAACGGGACAGCAGTAACGATGGACCTGCTGAACTCCCTGAAGCAGTGTAAGTATCCCGATTTAGAAGTAATAGTGGTGGACAATGGCTCCAGCCAACCTTGCGACGAACTTCTATCCGCTCATCCTTGGATTAAACTGCTGAAAACCGGAAAAAATCTGGGGTTTGCAGGTGGCAACAACGAAGGTTTTAAAGTCGCTACAGGAAAGTATTTCTTAATGCTGAATAACGACACCGAAGTAGATCCGGACTTCCTGTTTGCACCAGTAAAATTGTTTGAAGAAAACCCTGCCATTGGTTGTGTTTCCTCCAAATTGATCTACCACCACACCCCCGGACTCATTCAGTATGCCGGCCATACTGGCCTGAATCCCATCACCGGAAGAGGATTTAGCATTGGCTTTAAAGAACAAGACCAAGGCCAATACAACGACAGCCGTCCAACTGGTCTCGCCCACGGTGCCGCCATGATGGTGAGCCGTAAGGTGATGGACGAAATCGGCATGATGGCCGATTTATACTTTCTTTACTATGAAGAAATCGACTACTGCGAACGTATAAAACGTGCTGGTTTCCAGCTCTGGTTTTGCGGAGGCTCTGTGGTTTATCACAAAGAATCGATGACAGTTGGAAAGTCTAGCCCTCTGAAAACGTATTATATGAGCCGAAATCGCCTGGTTTTTATGAAGCGAAATTACCACGGCCTGCAAGGACTACTCGGCAGACTTTTCCACCACTTCGTAGTTGTGCCAAAAAATCTCTTACAATTATTCATTCAAAAGGATTTTCCTAACTTGAAAGCCTATTGGAAAGGTTACGCATGGAACTTCTCTAATAGCAACATTTACCATAACCCCGGACTCAAGTGATACTGGTTGACGCGCTCTTTTGGCTACTGTACGGCTACCTCGCCGTCTCAGTGGTTTATATTCTCTTGTTTGCCTTCTTCGGACGGATTATCCCTTCAAGAAAAATCCCCTCTGCTACAGCTTTCACCCGTTTTGCTGTTTTTATCCCTACTTACAAAGCCGATGAGGTCATCTATGAATCCGCTACGGACGCCCTCAACCAAGATTATCCCAAAGACAAGTTTGAGGTTATTGCCATTTGCGACAAGGTTCAACCTGAAACCATTGAAAAACTTCGTCAGCATCCTCTAACAGTTTTGCCGGTAAGCTTCGACCAAAGTACCAAATCCAAATCCCTTAATGCGGCCTTCAATGCGCTCGAGGCTTCTAAATTCGACCATGTGGTCATCCTGGATGTGGACAATCACATGGCTCCTGACTTCCTCCGGAAAATCAACGATTGTCTCCAGTACTCCAAAGCGAAAGCCGTTCAAGGTCATCGCGTTGCGAAAAACTTGGACACCGAACTGGCCATTCTCGATGCCATTTCTGAAGAAGTCAACAACCACATCTTTCGCAAAGGCCATCGTGCTTTAGGCCTTTCTTCCGCCCTCATAGGCTCAGCCATGGCCTTCGATTATACTTTCATGAAAGAAGTGATGGCCGGCGTAAAAGCCGTTGGCGGTTTTGATAAGGAACTGGAAATGAAGCTGCTCAAAGACCGATATGTCATTGAATATGTTCCAGACGCCCTTTGTTACGACGAAAAAGTCCAGAAGACCGACGCCTTTCAGAACCAAAGACGCCGTTGGCTCAGTGCGCAATGGGTGTATGTGAGCCAGAACTTATTGCCGGGAATCAAGCATTTTTTACTCAGCGGCAATGTGGACTACTTCGACAAAGTCTTCCAAAACATGCTACTGCCAAGAGTCATGCTGCTTGGTCTCTGCGGATTACTCTTTGGCTTATCGCTTTTCCTTCCTCTTCCGCCATCGCCTCAGCACTGGCAGTCTATTTTCGGCTTGCTGGTTTTCACCTTTCTGCTTTCAGTTCCAGCCAGTTTCTACAACCTGAACACCTTGAAGGCCAGCATGTTGCTTCCAAAAACCTTCCTCTTAATCTTCAAAACCTTGTTTAAGCTGAAAGGTGCCAATAAAACGTTCATCCATACTCCCCATTCCACCACTCCTAAAAAAGACGCATGAGAATCGGGATTGAAGCCCAGCGCATAGGCCGGCCTAAAAAACACGGCATGGACATCGTCGCGATCGAAACCCTTCGGTCGCTGCAAAAACTGGATACTAAAAACGAGTATGTGGTTTTTGTCAAACCCGACGAAGACAGCCACCTCATCAAATCCACCTCCAATATGGAAGTGGTGGTAGAAGGCCCGGGGCCCTACCCCATTTGGGAGCAAGTTTATCTGCCGAAAGCGGCGAAAAAGTACGGCGTTGACCTGCTGCATTGCACCGGAAACACCGCGCCTTTATCCTGTCCGGTGCCCTTGATTCTCACCCTACACGACATTATCTACCTCGAAAAACTCCACTTCGACAAGGGCACCCTGTATCAACGATTTGGAAATCTTTACCGAAGGCTGGTAGTTCCGAAGATTTTACCTCATTGTAAAGCCATCCTCACCGTTTCAAACTTCGAACGAGATCGCATCACCCAGTTCTTGGGTTTGCCTCAAGGAAGAATTGAGACCCTATATAATGGCGTTGGCTCTCATTTTCAGCCCGTTGCCAATGAACAAGAGCGTGAAGCCATTCGTAAGAAGTTCAACTTGCCGGAACATTATCTCTTTTTCCTCGGCAATACCGACCCAAAAAAGAATGTGATTGGCGTTTTGAAAGCGCTGTCCATTTATTTCAAACAATTTCCCTCTGACCTCAAGTTAGTCATGCCCGACTACAACCGCGAACACCTTCAATCGTTGTTGCAAGAAGTAGGGGACCCCAGCTTAGAAAAGCGCATTCAACTGGTTGGCTACATTCCTAATCAGGAGCTGCCCGGAATTTATAGCCTAGCTGAATGCTCCCTCTACCCCTCACTTCGTGAAAGCTTTGGCATTCCTATCCTGGAAGCCATGGGGAGCGGAACCCCGGTGATTACTTCAACCACCTCGTCGATGCCGGAAGTAGCCGGCGATGCTGCGCTACTGGTAGATCCACATCAGCCGGAAGCCATTGCCGCTGCACTCGCACGACTGATGCAAGATGCAGCCCTGAGAAATTCTTTAAGAGCCAAAGGCCTGGAACGTGCCAAGGAATTCTCTTGGGACCAAACGGCCAGTCAGCTCCTCACCATTTACGACCGCGTTTACTCCAGTCTTCCTCGCTCATGAGCTCTCTCGAAATTCTGTTTTGGGCTAGTATTGCCCTTGTTTTCTATGCCTATTTAGGTTACGGAATTGTTCTTTACACATTGGTTCGCATCAAAAGATTGCTGGTTAAACCAGCTAAGCTCGACCCAGCTTATTCGCCTACCGTCGCTTTGATTGTCCCTGCCTTCAACGAAGTGGACTACATCCGCGACAAAGCGCATAACTCCCTGGCGCTAGACTACGACCGCAGCAAGCTGGAAATCATCTTCGTAACTGACGGGTCATCCGACGGCACTGAAAAGGCCTTGGAAGGGATATCAGGCATCAAAGTGATGCACGACCCACGAAGAGCAGGAAAAGCAGCCGCTATGAACCGCGCGGTGAAAGCCACAAAAGCCGAAATTCTCGTTTTTTGTGACGCCAACACCATGCTCAACCAAGAGGCCATAAGCGAGTTGGTGAAATATTACCAATGGCCACAAGTAGGTGCAGTTTCTGGTGAAAAACGGATTCGCCCGAAAGAAACCGAAAACGCCTCCGGTGCGGGCGAAGGCATTTACTGGAAATATGAATCTGCGCTAAAGCGCTTCGACTCTGAACTCCACACCATCGTAGGCGCTGCAGGCGAGCTGATGTCGTTTCGTGCCAGCCTTTATACGGAACTAGAACCCGACACCCTCCTCGACGATTTCATGCAATCGATGCGAATCGCCGCAAGAGGTTATCGTGTACTTTACGAGCCTAATGCTTATGCCGTTGAAACAGCCTCAGAAAATGTGGAAGAAGAACTGAAACGTAAAATCAGGATTTGCGCCGGGGGCTGGCAAAGCATGGTTCGCCTTTGGAAGGTGTTAATTCCATTCCCCTACCCCATCCTCACCTTCGAATACATTTCGCACCGGGTGCTGCGCTGGAGTTTGGCGCCTCTTGCCTTACTTATCATTGCCGTACTCAACCTTTGGTTGGCCTACACCGAAACAGGCTTTCTTTATAAACTCATCCTCCTTGCCCAAATAGGCTTTTATTCTGCCGCTTGGCTTGGACATAAAATGGAACAGCGCCAACTAAAAGTGAAAGCGCTCTTTGTTCCTTACTATTTCTATATCATGAACTACAGCGTTTATCTTGGCTTTTGGCGCTACATCCGCAAAGCCCAGTCTGCCAATTGGGAACGCGCAAAAAGAGCCGCCTAATCTTTGTATTCAACTATTTAAGAACTATTTATTCGTTGAATAAACACTCCAAAAAGGGAGGAAGCAGTCCGCAAGGTCCTTTGCTTCCTCCCTTTTTTGCGTTCTTTGTAACCTAACAAAAAGGAGTTAAAAGCATACTTACATGCACAATGTGGTGGTGATTGGCGGAGGTCCTGCCGGACTTATGGCGTGTTTCTGGCTGCAAAAGCTAGGAATCCCGCATGTTTTGGTCGAGAAAGAAACCTATCCTCGAGATAAATCCTGCGCAGACATCCTCACCTCCAATGCCATCAGGTGCATGAATGAAGTTGACCCGAATTTCATTCCTGAACTCCGTGGAAAAGGCTTGCTTAGGCCTATTTACGGCACCGACTTAAGCACCCCCAATAACCACTCCCTCAGTCTTCCCTTCAAGTATTTGGATAATGTAGAAGGAGTCCCTTCTTGCTACTCCATTCCAAGGGCAGACCTTGACCATTTTCTTTACAACAAGCTCATGCAAAACCCGTTGACTACCTCCTTCACTGGATGTGTAGTCACCGGAGTAAGCTTAATACAAGATGGCCGGGTAGTTCACACCAAAAGTGAAGGCGACATACAGGCCCGAATGGTATTAGTAGCCACCGGTTCTAATTACAATCCTATTGTTAAGAAAGCTACTGGTAGCGACAAGCACGTTGCAGTTGGTATTCGCGCGTATTACCGCGGAATCGACTTTAAATCGAATGAATGCGAACTCTTTCTGCATGAAAAGTTGATGCCGGGAGGTTTTTACATTGCCCCCATGGAAGACGGGTTATTCAATGTTAACATGGTAGTCCGCAGCGACCAAGTGAAGAAGAAAAAACTGAACCTTCGCCGCGAGTTTGAATCTCTAATAGAATCCAACGAATTACTCCGTCACCGATTTAAAAATGCCACAAGAGTAAGCGAATTTGCCGGCAGCAGCCTGAG
>JAIXUI010000091.1 GCA_027484125.1 Bacteroidota bacterium
AACGAATTATGCATAATGCTTGATACACCCCATACGGACTATATCACACAAGAGTGCGCATATTAGGATGTCAGGCTGTTAAAAAAAACCCATCTACTTTTCGGCGAATGAGTTGGTGTAAAAAGCAGGTCGTTGTATTTTGTAATCAAATAAAACAACAGAATTATGACTTGTTTAGCAGAAATGGATCGACTCCAGACTCGGACTACTTCTTTAGAAGGGGTGATGGATAAAAATGCTCCTATTCGTTTTATTGATGCATTTGTGGGTACATTTGACCAGAAAACCTCCACCCAAAAAATAGTCGCCTAAAAAATGAATAGTACCATTCGGTCCCAAACTCGAAATACAGCCCTCCGGAGATGAGAAAAATGAGTTTTTCACAGACTGCCGTTGTGTGTAATTTTTACAGACCGCAACCCAAGTCAACAATCATAAAAGTTATGAAAAAATGATAACAGGAAAAGACATAATAGAATTAGGATTTAAACCAAGCAAATGGTTCAAGGATGTGATTGACTATGCTAACAAAAATCAGCTTAGTGGAGACGGTTTGAAGGACTATATTGAATCGGTTCGACCTAAATATATTGACCCGCATTCCGAGCCTGTTGACTTTTATAAAAACATAAGAGCCGAGACAGACGAAGAAGCAGACAATGTAAAAACGGTTCTTGATACAATGCAAGACCTTATGAAAACACCAACTTTGGTTGGTGGGGCCGTTATGCCAGACGCTTGCCCAACAGGAGAAGGTCAAATTCCTGTTGGCGGAGTTGTTATTGCTAAAAACGCCATTCACCCTTCAATGCACAGTGCAGACATTTGCTGTTCAGTAATGATGACAAATTTTGGAATGTTATCACCAAAGTCCGTTTTGGATATGGCTCATTCTATTACACATTTTGGTGGCGGAGGACGTGAAGAATATTCTATTTTACCAAAATATTTTGAAGAAAAAATCGCACAAAATAAATTTCTTAATTCCGAACGTAGTTTAAGTTTTGCAAGAACGCATTTGGCGACACAAGGAGACGGAAATCATTTTCTGTTTGTAGGTGTTTCTAAAAAGACAGGAGAAACAATGATGGTTACACATCACGGTAGCCGTGGCTTTGGTGCAAATCTTTATACACAAGGAATGAAAGTGGCTGAATATTTCAGAAAAGAAATTTCACCAAAAACAGCAGAGAAAAATGCTTGGATTCCATTCGATACAGACGAGGGAAAAGCATATTGGGAAGCATTACAGTTGGTTAGAGAGTGGACAAAACTAAACCACACGACCATTCATGACGCAACAACACAAGGATTAAAAATTGACCCTTTTGACAGATTTTGGAACGAACATAATTTTGTTTTTAAAGAAAATGATTTGTTCTATCATGCAAAAGGTGCAACGCCATTAGACGATAAATTTGTGCCTGACAGCAAAGACGGTTTACGACTAATTCCATTGAATATGAGTGAACCCGTTTTAATTGTAAAAGGTAACACAACAGCTAACAATTTAGGTTTTGCGCCACATGGAGCAGGACGAAATATAAGTCGTGGACGACACAAGAAAAACAACTCTCATAAGACAATTGAACAAATCTTTCAAGAAGAAACGCAAGGATTAGACATTCGCTTTTTCTCAAATAATATTGACATTTCTGAACTTCCAAGTGCTTACAAAAACGCTGATATGGTAAAACGACAAATGCAAGAATTTGGACTTGGTGAAGTGCTTGACGAAATTATACCGTATGGTTGCATTATGGCAGGAGACTGGGAAATTGACGCTCCATGGAAAGTAAAAGCAAGAGAGAAGTACAAAAACAGAGAAGAAAACAGCGGAAATACTGACGAATAAAAGACAAGCCGCTAACAAACCTCCAAGCAACCTCGCTCCATAATAAAAAAGCACCAGAACAAGCATTTTTGACTAGGGCTTTTACATTATTGATGTTGACTGACGCCCGCTGTTGAATCGTGAGAGCGAGGTGGTGGTGGATGTTCTCTAGGGGAGCTAACAAGTAATAGAGGCCATACAACAAACAAGAGCATTGCCACTCAACGGATATTCCGGCATATTGACCCCTTGGCCACAGCCTTCGCTACCCATCTTTTAGAGTAAGGCACCAACGTGCACTACCTCCAATCCCTCCTAGATTACAAAATCAGTAAACCACCGAAATTTACACCACCTATCACTCCCCCAAGGATTTGAACAAATAAAAATTCCCATCAACCAACTCGAATTATAAGCTTTTCTAACTTAGTACAACAGAGCAAGCAGCATAATGAAACCTCCAAAAAGCCTACAACAACCCAAACCGATGCAAACAGTCACCAAAGCTCTCACCACCACCTCAGAGGTTTCAACCAAAGCTGAGCTATACTCAACTCCGAAAAATATACGCAAGTTTGGGAGAGTTACTTACACAGGGATGTTGTAGGGCATTTTAAGGACAGACAGAAAATGCCAATACCGACAATAATGTTTCTTAACAAGAAAAGACATATAAAACTACTTGCAGACAAATTTGCCTATTCAATTACCTATGACAATGAATCAATTGTTTTGAGCAAATCTCTAAACAAAATTCGCATAACAGACAAGGACAAATACAACGTTTTAATATCATACGACACACAAACCGACAATGTAAACCATATTGCAAATGAAGAAGATATAATCGACACACTTTATGAATTATTAAGACACGACAATTTAGAACTAATTCAAAAGAAAAAGGGCAAGCCACTGACAATAAAGGACTACATTGACCAAGAAGGTTTGTATTTTGAAAACAAAATAAAGGAAGTAATTCAAGAATTAACCACACGGACAAATTCAAGTATAATTTTAGGTGGCAATCGCATAGAAGGTGAGATTTACAATAAAACAATAATATTAGTGGACAACTTAATGTTTTTGGTTCTTCGCCACTAATTGTGGGTAAGGGATTAGATATCTAAATTTGAACATGCGAAACGAAGACATATTTGCCGT
>JAIXUI010000114.1 GCA_027484125.1 Bacteroidota bacterium
ACTAAGAGCCGGAAGCAAGAATAAAAGGACAAAAACGATGGGGCGAAAAAAATTCATACTTGTTTAAACAGCGTAAATTAAGAAGGGTTTAAGCTAAACTAATGTTAAAACATCTTCGCAGTTTCAATTAGGTTAGTTCCTTAGAGTTTCAAAAGTTCAAATAAACGGGGTGAGAATTGTGTGAAACTCCCCGATTAATGCATCAAAAAGAGTCAAAATTAGGAGCTCCACAGGCCAACCAAAGGTCAATACGAGATAAGTTGTACTGCTTTTCAGCTTCAACTTCCCTTAGACCGGCTGCAATTTGTTGTTCTCGTATTAAAAGAAGGGCAAGGTAATCGCTTTTACCACCTTCAAATAACGTTAAAGCCATTCTTTCTGCCTTTTTCAGAAGTTGAATGCGCTCACGAGCTATATTTAATTGTTGAGCAGCTAATTCAAAATTAATCCAAGCGTTATTTACCTCGTGCATAGCATCGTTCAGGTATTGACGATACTTAAGAAAAGCGTTTTCCATGGAGGCTATCGCCGACTTATGGCGGGCTTTTAGAGCGGAACGATTCAGCAACGGCACGCCTAAATCTGCCAACAAAGTGTAAGCAACCGAAGCTGGCGTGGTAAGCAACAAGCGCGTATCATAAGCCTGATAACCTATACTGCTCATAAGCGTTAATTTTGGCCAAAAGGCTCGCCTAGCAGCTTCCACTTCTTTCTCACTCGCCATGAAAAATTGCTCAGCGGCTCTTAAATCGTTACGTTTACTAACCACCCATTGAGGCGATGGCAAGGAGATTAACACCCCTGAAGCATTGGTTTCATTGAAATTAACAGCAACATTATCAGGTAGTTCTGCACTGATTTGCTGAATTTTAAATCGAAACATTTTCTCTTCAGCACTTATTACTTTCTGCAATTCTAAGATGTCCAACTTTTGTTCTTGAAGTTGAATTTCAGCAACAGCATTTCCTCTTCCTGTTTCTAGTTGCAAGCGGGTAATTTCCAGCAGCCTGTCCTGAGTTGTCAAACTTTGTTCCAGCAGTTTTTGCGCTTTTTTAGCCGCTTGAAGTTGGGAATAAACACGGATTGTTTCAGCAGTCCACTGGGTACGGAAGAAGTCGAGAAGTGCTTTTTGCCCGAGTAAACGATTAATCGCTGCTTGGTTTTGTTTGCTTAATTCTCTTGATAAATCCGGGTTCCAGAAGGCATTGAAAGCGACACGATAGTCTGGAAGATGTTCGGGAACCGCTTTACCGGGAATCATATCGGTGGTGGCGTTTCCTGCTCCGTCCATAGTATAGCGGCCAAAACGACGAATTGCAGCTCCTGTTAACAAATCCATCTGAGGCAATCGAGCCCCTTTAATCAGTAAAATCTCTGCTTCCGCATGCTTCAATTCCTGGTCGGTTTGTAGCAAGGAAAGGTTTTTCTGAAGGACATTTCGAATAGACTTACTTATCAGGCTGTCGGAGCGCCATTCTTTCACCCAAACCAGCAATCCAGAATCCTGTTTGGAGTTGGAAGGTGATTCTGCCCAATGGTAAGACTCCGGCAGTTTGTACTGCTCTAGAACGACTTTTTTAGGTGCGCAAGCAGCAAAACCGAGCACAAGCAAGAAGAAACAAGCAAGACGTATCATGACTGCCTCCTTTCCTTGCGAAATTTTCCAATCCAGAGGTACAAACCAGGAATTATATACAAACCCGCAACTGTGCCAACCAACATACCACCCGCAGCCGAAACGCCTAAACTCTTGCTTCCGGAAGCTCCTGCACCAGAAGAAAAAACCAGCGGAAGCATGCCTAATATGAAAGCAAAAGACGTCATCAAGATTGGGCGAAGGCGTTCCTCAACCGCTTCAAGTACTGAAGTAGTTAACGAAAATCCTGCTTTTCTTTTCTGCTCTGCATATTCAACAATCAAGATTGCATTTTTGGACAACAACCCGATTAACATGATTAACGACATTTGCGCGTAGAGGTTATTTTCAAGCTGAAAAAGGAATAGAAACAAGAACGAGCCTAAGACTCCTAACGGGAGAGGCAAGAGAACAACCAGCGGAAGCAAAAAGCTTTCATACTGACCAGCCAGCAGGAGATAGATAAAAACGAGGCACACTAAAAACACGCCCACTTCTTCGCCACGGCTGTTGATTTCGTCGAGCGAAATTCCGGCCCAGCTGATATCAAAACCTGGAGGCAACACCCTTGCAGCAGTTTGGCTTACTGCATCAAGGACTTCGCCACTGCTATACCCTTTCACTCCTTCGCCGGTAATTTCCGCTGAAGGAAACATGTTGTAACGGGTGATTTGATCCGGCCCATTGGTGTAGCTAAGTTGTACCAGTTGAGAAAGTGCCACCATTTCACCTTCCTCATTCTTGATGGTAATTTGATTTAAATCATCGGGTTGAAGGCGAAATTCAGGCGAAGCTTGAACCATCACCTTATACATTTGGCCGAAGCGGATGAAGTTGGTGGCATAAGTGCTTCCCAATAAAGTTTCTAAAGATTCCAAAACCTGGGCATTGGTTAGTCCGGAAGCCGCAATCCTATCCATTTCCAGTTTCAGGGTTAGTTGAGGATACCCATTTTGGAATAAGCTAAAAACGCCTTCCAATTTTGGATTGGCTTGCAAACTATCCACGAGCCGTTTCACCACCTGCTCCATCATTTCAGGGTTATCCTGGCCGGTTTGGTCAAGGAGTCTCATCTCAAAACCGCCGGAATTTCCGTAACCAGGAATAGCAGGAGGTGCAAAAAGTTGAATAGATGCATCGCCCAACGAAGCCGCTTGCTCTTCCAGAATTGCTATCAAATCGTCGGCACTTTTACTTCTGTCGTCCCAAGGCTTGAGATTTACGAGACAAGTTCCGTATGAAGCGCCGGTTCCATCAGACAGAATATTGGTTCCTGAAAGACTAGAGACACTTTCTACCTCTGGCAATGCTCTTGCAAATTCTGTCATTCGATTTACCATTGCTTTGGTACGCTCTAAAGTGGCTCCCGGAGGGGTGGTGATGCTGATGTAAAACATGCCCTGATCTTCTTGAGGAACAAATCCTCGAGGCACCTCGATAGCAAGTAGATAAATGCCGGCCACAGCAAACGCCAGCAAAGCAAAATTTCGCCAAGGCTTGAGCCAATAGCGCTCAATCTGACTTTTAAACTGACTCGACAGGCGGTTGTAAATACGATTAAATCCATTAAAAAAGCGCTGAAGAGGGCCAAAAACAGGCTGATGCGGCTTGAGTAGCAGCAAACAAAGAGCAGGCGTAAGTGTAAGTGCCCCAACACCTGACAGACCAATTGCAACCGCCATGGTGATAGAAAACTGCTTGTAAAACACCCCAGTAGGTCCAGTGAGAAAGGCTGTTGGGATAAAAACCGCACCCATAACCAAGGTAATGGCTATGATAGAGCTCCCGATTTCATTGATAGCCGAAAAGGTAGCTTCGAAGACTCCCATTTTTCGCTCTTCCATTCTTGCATAAACTGCTTCAGCCATTACAATGGCATCATCGATAACGATTCCAATAGCCAGGATAAAGGCAAAAAGGGTGATGGTATTCAGGGTGAAGCCGAGCGCATACAAGCCGAATAAAGTCCCAATTAGGGATACCGGTACCGTAATAGCGGGGATTAAAGTCAATCTGAAATGCTGAAGGAAAAGTAAAACCACCAATCCAACCAGGATAAAGGCTTCAATCAGCGTTTGAATTACTTCAGAAAATGAAGCTTCCAAAAAGCGAGAAACATCGTAGCTCAGCTCATATTGCATGCCCTTCATAAAAGACTTCTTCTGAAGCTCTTTCATTTTCAGTTTAACTTGCTTGATGACCTCCGCAGCATTGGAACCAGGCAACTGCTTCAGTACAATGGCTGCACTTGGATTTCCATTAAGTTTAGATTCCACATCATAGTACGTGGTTTCAAAACTCACATCGGCTACATCTTTAACTTTAATGATTCTTCCATCCTTGTTTTGATGAATGGGAATTGCCTCAAACTCGCCTTCCGTTTTAAACTTACCGGTATAATTAACCGTGTATTGACGTGGACTGTTAAGTTTTTCAGAGTTTTCACCAAACTTTCCGGGAGCTGCTTCGAGGTTGTAACTACGTAAAGCTTCAACCACATCAGACGCATCCAACTGGTAGATGTTGAGCTTTTTCGGGTCGAGCCAAATTCTCATGGCGTATTCCTTGGCTCCCAAAATATCGGCGTAACCAACGCCTTTGATGCGCTTCAGAGCAGCAAGCAAATGAATATCGGCGAAGTTGTAGAGAAATTTCTCATCTAACGTTGAATCAGAGCTATACAGGTTTAGGTAAAGCAGCAACGCATTTTCTTCCTTGGCAATTTTTACCCCATTACGGGTTACCTCTGTTGGAAGTTCGCCCATAACCGCATTCACCCGATTTTGGACATTGACTGCTGCGATATCCGGGTCTGTACCAGTTTCAAACAGAATTTGAACAACTCCAACGCCATCATTTCCGGCATCGCTTGACATATACTTCATACCCGGAACCCCATTGATAGCGCGTTCCAGCGGCACCAATGCGGCTTTTGTAACCGTTTGGGCATTAGCACCTGTATATTCAACCGTAACATTCACCTCTGGGGGCGTAAT
>JAIXUI010000029.1 GCA_027484125.1 Bacteroidota bacterium
CATACAGCCGCTATCCATCACTTTGCTGCGGGCTTATATACCTGGCATTTTATCAGCAATGATGGAAAGCAAGCATCCGGAAAGTGGGTAAAGAGGTGAGCATTTGTTTTTTCACGCAATGGGCACAGAGGTTTCGCGAAGTGCGCAGTGAGGGTTATTCAAATCGTTAGAGACAATTTGAAATTTCGAACTTATCACACCTATCACACCTTCCCCCAATAACCAACAAAGCCCCGGCGTTTTAAACCGGGGCTTTGTTTTGGGGTTTTTGTTGTGACTACTTCACTTCTTCGAAGTCCACGTCGGTGACTTCGTCGTTGGGGTTTTTGCTTGCAGCGCCGTTGGCTTCCGGGCCGGACTGGCCTGCTTGCTGCTGTGCGTTGTACATGTCTTGTGAAGCGGCTTCCCAAGCTTTGTTCAAGGTTTCTACTGCTCCGTCGATGCGGCCTAAGTCTTTGCTGTCGTAGGCTTGCTTCAGTTCGCCAAGTGCGGTTTCAATAGCTCCTTTTTTGTCGGCAGGAATCTTATCGCCATATTCTTTTAACTGCTTCTCGGTGGAGAAAATCAGGTTGTCGGCTGTGTTGAGTTTTTCTGCTTCTTCTTTCTTCTTGCGGTCAGCTTCTGCATTCGCTTCTGCCTCTTGCTTCATGCGGTCAATCTCTTCTTTGCTGAGGCCGGAGGATGCTTCGATGCGGATTTTCTGCTCTTTGCCGGTGGCTTTGTCCTTGGCAGACACGTTCAGGATTCCGTTTGCATCGATGTCGAAGGTGACTTCAATCTGTGGAACTCCGCGTGGTGCCGGTGGGATGCCGTCGAGGTGGAATCTACCGATAGTTTTGTTGTCAGAAGCCATTGGGCGCTCTCCTTGAAGGACGTGAATCTCAACCGAAGGCTGACTGTCGGCAGCGGTAGAGAACACCTGACTTTTCTTGGTAGGAATAGTGGTGTTAGAGTCGATGAGGCGGGTCATCACGTTGCCCATGGTCTCAATTCCGAGCGAAAGTGGAGTTACGTCGAGGAGAAGCACGCCTTGAACATCGCCAGCAAGTACGCCGCCTTGGATGGCTGCACCTACGGCTACCACTTCGTCAGGGTTTACCCCTTTAGATGGCTTTTTGCCAAAGAACTGCTCTACTACTTCTTGGATTTTAGGGATACGGGTTGAACCTCCCACGAGGATAACCTCGTCGATTTCGTTCACGGTATAGCCGGAGTTTTTCATCGCACGGCGGCATGGCTCCAAAGTGCGCTGTACCAGCTCATCGGCCAACTGTTCAAAACGAGCACGTGACAGTTTCTTCACCAAGTGCTTCGGAATTCCATTCACCGGGAAGATATAAGGCAGGTTGATTTCGGTTTCTTGAGAAGAAGAAAGCTCGATTTTAGCCTTCTCTGCCGCTTCTTTCAAGCGCTGAAGCGCCATAGGATCCTGACGAAGGTCCACGCCTTCTTCTTTACGGAACTCATCGGCCAACCACTGGATGATGATGTTATCGAAGTCGTCACCCCCGAGGTGTGTATCGCCATCGGTTGATTTCACTTCGAAAACGCCGTCGCCCAATTCGAGGATAGATACGTCGAACGTACCACCACCGAGGTCGAATACCGCAATTTTCATGTCGCGGCTGCGCTTGTCGAGGCCGTAAGCTAAGGCAGCAGCAGTAGGTTCGTTCACGATGCGCGCTACTTTAAGACCAGCAATCTCGCCGGCTTCTTTGGTAGCCTGACGCTGAGCATCATTGAAGTAGGCAGGAACGGTGATAACCGCCTCTTTCACTTCGTATCCGAGGTAATCTTCCGCCGTTTTCTTCATTTTCTGAAGCGTCATGGCCGAAATTTCCTGAGGCGTGTAGAGTTTATCGTCGATTTTAACACGAGGGGTATCGTTATCGCCTTTAGCTACATCGTAAGCAACATATTTAAGTTCGCCAGAGACTTCGCTGTGCTTGCGGCCCATGAAGCGCTTGATGGAGGCGATGGTTTTGTGAGGATTGGTGATAGCCTGACGCTTAGCAGGATCTCCAACTTTGATTTCGCCGTTGTCGAGGAATGCCACGACTGAAGGCGTGGTGTTGCGGCCTTCGCTGTTAGGAATCACCACGGTATCAGCGCCTTCGATAACTGCGACGCAAGAGTTGGTGGTGCCCAGGTCAATGCCAATAATCTTTCTCATGGTATATCAGGTTGTTTTTGTTCTGCGGTCGGCTTGTCAAGAGCTGTGCCATTGGCCATAGAAGCTGCTTTCTGCCATATGCGGCATAATAAGCAAGTGTTTCGGCGCTTTCTTCCTGACAAAAGGTCAGTTAGGAAGATAAAATCGTCATGAATTTGGCCTGTGGCGGGAGTTAAACGAGGGCGGAATCTTATCTTTCGAACATGCAAACGCCATTGAATGATCCGAAGACGTTGAGAGGTTGGATGTGGTACGACTGGGCAAATTCAGCCTTTACACTCACCATCACCACGGTGATTTTCCCTATTTACTATGAAGCAGTAACCAAAGGAATGTCTATCGCACAAGGTCTGGCAGAAGGCAATCAATATTTCATTGAACTGCTCGGTGTGAAAGTGCTGAACACCTCAGCCTATACGTTTACGGTGTCTTTCGGCTTTCTTTTAGTGGCTATTCTTGGTCCTTTTCTGTCTGGAATTGCTGATTACGGCGGGCTAAAAAAGCGAATGATGCGGCTATTCGTGACATTGGGCTCGCTTGGTTGCTTTGGGTTGTACTTTTTCACTGCCGAGACCTTGCCTTTTGCGCTGTTTTGTTTCTGGTTAGGCATTTTGGGTTATGCAGGCAGCTTGGTTTTTTACAACGCCTTCCTTCCTGAAATCGCCACCGAAGACCAGTACGATAAAGTGAGTGCGCGAGGCTATTCCTTTGGCTACATCGGCAGTGTGCTGTTGTTGATTTTCAACTTGCTTACAGTATTGAAGTTGGAGTGGTTTTTTCCTCTTCAAGCCGAGGCTGACCGCTTACAAGCCACGGGATTATCCGCAGCAGAAGCATTGAAAGAGGCGCGAGGATATTTCGAAGGACTGGCATCTCGGTTGTGTTTCGTTTCTGTTGGCTTATGGTGGTTGGGCTTTTCCCAAATCACCTTCCGCAGGATGCCGAAAGAACAAGCGCTTGGAAAGCCGGAAGGATTATGGCGAAAAGGTTTTGGAGAAATTCGCAAGGTATTCGGAGAGCTGAAGCAACAAGCCGAACTGAAGCGTTACTTGATTTCATATTTCTTCATGAGCATGGGCGTACAAACCATCATGTATGTCGCTACGCTCTTCGGATCTTCGGAATTGCACATGAGTACTGACAAGTTAATAGCGACATTGCTGTTGATTCAGCTAATTGCCGGGCCAGGAGCTTGGTTGTACGCTCGCTGGTCGGGCAGGGTGGGCAATATCCGATTGCTACAGCTCACTACGGTTTTGTGGATGGGCGTATGTGTAGCGGCGTACTTTGTACAACACGAAACCCAATTTTACATCATCGCTGCGATGGTAGGTTTTGTAATGGGAGGAACCCAGTCGCTGTTGCGAAGCACCTATGCGAAACTGATTCCGGATGCCACGCCGAATCATGCGTCGTATTTTTCCTTTTACGAATTCAGTGAGAAAATAGCCATTGTGTTGGGCACATTCTTCTTCGCCTTAATCAACGAAATCACAGGTGGCATGCGCCCTTCGGCCTTGTCCCTGGCAGGCTACTTTATCCTCAGCCTGATCTTTCTTGCGATGATTCGGAACTTTCGGATACATAAAGGGTAATTACTGTTTCAAGCGTCGTCGAGTAGTACAGCAACATAAAAATGAAAGTTAGAAGCGACTGATTCACAGTTCTTTCTTGTTAAATTTGTTTGCCAAAAATTATTGAAAAGCCCCACCCTAAAGGGCTTCTCAACACAAAAAGCTTAAAACACTTAGTCAAATAGCCCGATATGAAACCAGCAAATGCTAAAAAGAAAAAGATTCACTCTTTCAGTGAGCTGCTTGCTGAACGCAAAAAGAATGGCACCATAGACTCCAGTCAAAAAGAAGATTGGGCAAACAGAAAACGAGATTGGCTTATTGCCCTCGATCAGCTCTATGCCATGGTGGATGAAATTGTGGTTCATGGATTTAAACAAGCGGGCTATGAAGTGAATGCTCAAAAAGAAACCGTATTGATTTTTGAAGACTTCATTGGGTCTTATAACATTGAAAATTATATCATCAGGGCCAATGACATCGAAATAAAATTAATTCCTATTGGCACCATTATCTTAGGTGGAAAAGGAAAAGTTAATTTGCTTATATCGGGAGACACCATAAAGCTAATTCTTCAAGATTGGGGAAAATGGCGCATTACAAAAGGCTTCGGAAGTGAAATGGAATTGGTGCCATTCAACGAAGAGCACCTAATTGAAGCATTAAGAGAACATTTATGAAAAACTTATCACCACAAATCAAATCAATAAACGAAATAGTAAAAGAATGGAAATACTCCAAAGAGGCCATTAAAAACAGACTTGAAGGTGATATTGCTTATTTAAATTTAGATGAATCTCATAGGTCGTCTAATCTTTTCTTGTATGCTACAAAATCTGAAGCCTTACGTTTTAAAGAGTATTTTGAAATTGAAATCGACTATAAATTTACATTAGAATTAGTTGCAGCATTCGAGGCAAAACTGATTTACTATTTTAAAAACTTAATTAAAAGAAAGAGCGATATTCACCAATGTTTCGCTCATCTGATTTCAAATAAAATACGTAGAGGCATTTCACGGCTGACGTATTCCCAGATACTCTTGATTTTTAAATCTGTTATTTATCCCAACGACCATATTCTTTACTCTAGTTTTAAAAATCTAATAGCACTAAGAAATTGGCTGGCACATGGAAGAGGTTGGGAAGTTGATAATCAGTTGAGAAAATTTGATTTTGAATATTCCCTTTTGACCATCGAAAAGGTCATTCATATTTTGCCCGGATTTCCGCAGGCTTTGCGCTAGTGACAGGTTAAAATTTCAACCTCTCTTCTGCAAACTTTTTGCGTGAATTTCAATTATAAATGAAGGCCTTTAGGAAGGCTTTCTTCCTTGCTATTTTGAAACCAACCCTAACTTTTGACCGACAACTCCTTCCTCCACAACACCGCCCACCGGCCATGGCCGATGCCTGCCGCGCCTTGGCAATTTTACCAGGAGTGGAACCAGGTTTTGTTCATGCACTGGGCCATTGAACCGGAATTGCTGCAATCGCTGGTTCCCGAAGGCATCGAAATCGACACTTTTGAAGGCAATGCTTGGGTTTCCGTGGTTGCCTTTCGGATGGAAGGCCTGTACCCACGAAGCCTTTTTCCAGTAAGCCTGCTCTCGGATTTCGATGAGCTCAACATCCGCACTTATGTGAAACACAACCAACAAGCCGGGGTCTTTTTCATCAGTATCGAAGCCGAAAAATGGTGGTCGTGCTGGCTGGCGCGGGTACTCGCTCGACTGCCCTATCGGCCGGCCCTACAGCAACGCAGCCGACGCGATTCTTCCCATTCTTTCGCTTCTTCCAGCCAGGAAACTGGCTTCTCTTTGGAGGTTCAGTATCAACCGGGCGATAAACTCACCAAACTGTCGCCTCTCGACCTCTTTCTCACCGAGCGCTACTGCCTTTATCACCCCATTGACGACAGCTGGCAGCAATTCAACATTCACCATGCGCCATGGAGGCTTCACTCGGTTGACCTCAGCCTCCTCAAAATCGATTATGCCATCGGAAATTTGCCCTTCCAACGTCCTCCTGACTTACTTCATTACTCCCAAGGCGTGCAAGTAGTCACCTGGCCTGGAAGGAAACTATGCTGAGTCTCCTCAGCCTTCACCATTTTCCCTTTACTTTGTGGCTGTGAACGAAGTAGAACTCTTTATTCCCTGTTTTGTTGACCAACTGTATCCGCAGTCGGCCTTCAACCTGATCAAAGTACTGGAGCGACTGGGAGTTACCGTCCGATACAACGCCGAGCAAACCTGCTGCGGCCAACCCGCCTTCAACGCCGGTTTCTGGGACGAAGCCAAACAGGTAGGAGAAAAATTCCTGAAAGACTTTAACGGCGAAAAGCCGGTAGTTGTCATGTCGAGTTCTTGCACCGGCATGGTTAGAAACTATTATTACGACTTATTCCAGAATTCTGTGTTGCATAATAAATGGAAAGCCCTGCGCAAGAACACTTGGGAAGCTGGAGAGTACATCTACAAGTTCACCCCTTGGACCAACCTTCAAGCGCGTTTTCCTTACAAAGTGACCTACCACGATAGCTGCTCTGCCCTGAGAGAATGCCACCTGAAAAAGGAGCCTCGGGAGATTTTGGCGCGGGTAGAAGGCCTTGAGCTTGTGGAGATGGAAAACGTGGAAACCTGCTGCGGCTTTGGAGGCACCTTCGCGGTGAAATTTGAGCCAATTTCGGTAGGAATGACCGAGCAAAAAGTGCAAAACGCCTTGGCGACCGGGGCAGAATACCTCGTTTCCAGCGACTGGAGCTGTATGATGGAAATCGACAGCTACGTGAAGAAGCACAACCTGAATCTGAAAGTAATCCACCTAGCCGACGTCCTCGCCAGCGGCTGGTAGAAACGGCACATCGTACGCGGGTTATCACCAAGTGCTCTAAGGTTTCACAAGGAGCACTAAGTTTTTTATAAAAACACCCCGTGTACTTCGTGAGATCCCTCGTGCCCTTTCTGATACCACATCGCACACGATGTTTCTCGCTAAAACGCCAAGGGTAAATAAATTCTTGGCGACTTCGCGACTTTGCGAGCCATATCCCTCTTACGAAGCGGCC
>JAIXUI010000032.1 GCA_027484125.1 Bacteroidota bacterium
GGGAAGGACTTGAGGAAGGAAAAAGGGAAGGACTTGAGGAAGGAAAAAGGGAAGGACTTGAGGAAGGAAAAAGGGAAGGGGCACTTAACACTATTCGAGAAATGATAATTAAGCTTGACTCCAAAGGGATGAATGAAAAAGAGATACAGTCATTATTAGGGTTTGAACTATCTGTTATAAGAGAAGTTCTCGGGAAATGATTCTCACTTTCCATCGAGTTTGCTAAAGTGTGGAACTATTACGAGTGTATCGCAAGCATGGATAACCTTAAAAGTAAAAGTTAAGGTACATTAATTAGCCATGCTTGCGTATTGTATTCAATGAACTAAAGGAATTGCTTCTCAATTAGCGAGCAAAAGCGTAATCTTCTAAATATTGGTAGTGCTTACCAAGTTGGCCATTTTGGGTAATAGTAGCCCGCTCAATCATAGGCGTTATTTTATCGGACAATAATTCGGGTAATACATAACTGATAAGGTTATGGCTGAATTCATGCGACGCGTCTCGGGGAAGTTCACAGGGCAAATTATCAACCGCCATGATATCAATACTTTGAGCTGTATAAGGTGTAGTCTCTTTTTGGGAAAGTGGGTCGTAACCCATTACTGGGTCTGCAATTGTGGTAGAGCGCATGGTTGCTGGAACCGACCCGTCGATGTCACAACTGATATCAGCAATGGTTTTCATCTTGAAATCAGGGCTGGCCATATCTTGCAAACTGAAATGACGAGGGGTTCTAACATCCCAATAAATCGTATTGATCATCAAATCGCTAACTCGAGCATATTTCATGAATCGGCTGCGGTGTTTCTGCGGATTGGCATAAAAGTAATCAGCATCCCAATCTCGCTTTTCATCTAAAGGTTTATAAAGCTCTTTCGGACGTAAAACAGTGTAAACAGCTTCTTTAAAGTGTTCTTTTAACAGCTCTTTAGGCGTTACCATGGTAACTCCAGCTACATTTAGCAGTTCGATGGCGCCGGAACCTACACGTCCTGAACCGGTTACTACAATTTTGATGGGCGGTAGCTTAATAGAAGCGTACAACGAACGTAATTCAGCATAATCTTCACATTGATGGGCAGGTTTTAGTGAAAACTGTTTTGTTCTTTTTCCATACGCCAGTAAACCGTTGTGTGCTCCTACAATTCCCGCAAAGTGACCAAAAGCTACTGCCCTTCTACCGTTTTCAAATGTTAAGGTTTCATAGTCAATCATGGTGATTTGCTTCTCCAATAGCGCCTGAATCAACTTCTGATTATGGACTTGTTTCTTGATAGTGTGTGAAAAAAACAAGTATGTTTTTCCCGGAATCAGTTGGTTGATAGGTACTTCTTTTACTCCTAACAGAATTTGGCACTGGGAGAGATCTTCGCTAACTTCCACTCCATAAGCCTGGTATTCCTCGACGGAGAATGAACGTACTGAAGAAGGTTGTACAAAAATCCGAAGGCCGGGATACTGTTTCAATAATTGACCGGCATGTTCGGGAATTAGCGCCACGCGGTGGTCCACAGGAACCTTACCTTCGTGGATTATCCCGATAGATATTGACTGATTGATTGCCATTGCGGCGCGAATTTCCGGAAATTATCCTGCCTTTTATAGGAAAGAGCACGAATTGTGCCCTTTTTCCAGATATTTGTGCTCATTATGGGGCTGTCCGGTATCGACAGCTTGTGTTCATTGACAGTAAGCACGCCGAGTCTTGGCCTTTAACTCGTAAATCCGAAGGGCCACGCCATAACCGGCAACAACAATTCTTTCGCGCTCGCCGCCTAGTCCAAGACTAGCCGAGTGCTGTGCCGCTCTACCTTCGCCTTTCCAGGTGGAATGTCGGCGCATCGATTAAGTAGAGGCTGGGTTTTAGGGAGCATCGACCTGAAGCCGAGATTTAGATGATACGGATCAAGCCGTGTGCCCGCTGGCAAAGCCTGATCCCGACAATACTTACAGCAGGCTAAGCGTGTAGAAAGCTCTCAGTGCCCTTGTCTGGACGCGGGTTCGACTCCCGCCAGCTCCACCAACAGCCGAATCCATTAAAAAGATTCGGCTGTTTTATTTGTTCCAGTTCTAACTTCAAGAGATAAAGGCGGTCTTCAATCTGATCTGTTCGCCAATGCTATCCTTCATTTGTTTAAAGTATTCCATTTAATCTTGTTGATTCATGGTGTTAAGGTTATCACTGTGATTTCAGTATCCTCCTGGAGAGTACAAGGTTTTTGTGTAAATGTCCTCGTATTGATATGATATCCAACATGTTCCTTTTAATTTCACCCTGCTAATACTGAATGGGCTTCGGATGATAATTACTTAAGCTCTTTAAGCCGGGTTTTAGTTTGGGCTTTACAAACGGCCAAATTTGCTCTGCTTGCTCTTTTTTTATTTTTCCGCTTCCTATGGTTTCCATGCCTTTGTTAGGGCTGAATACCATCGCTTTCCAATTGCCACCTTTCAGCTCTAACTTAAATATCCCTTGTTTCGGTAACTGTAACTTTAGGCTTCCAGTGGCTGTAGTATGGAAATGAATGCTGCTTCCATCCTTTTGAGCATGCAATTGATACAAGGTCATATCGGCGGCTCTCTGGTACTGCATTTCGAAGGATTTACCTTCAGCCCATACCAACTGATTGACCTGAGTTATAGAATCTGGGAATCGGGGCTCCCAAACAATTGCAGCCTGATTTAGTCGAGGACGAAATCCACAGAAATGGGTGTACCATACCCTCAACTGCTCTGCGTTCGACCATGCTTGCAGAAATGTTCCGGTGCTTTTCGACCATTTGTAGCCTTTCATCGGAAGTGCATCAGCATTCTCAGCCAAAGAGCCGAAAGCTGCTTGCTTCAAGGCTTGTTCATTCATGTTCTGAAATAGCCGCCAAGCGGTATGCACTTGCCCATACTCTATGGCCCTTTGCATCGCCATGCCATTGTTCCACAACCAAACTGTGCCGTTGTGATAGGCCGCATCTTTGTGATAAAAATGCCAGTTTTCATGGTAAGGATGAAAATTGTCGTCCTCTTGATTCAGGGATGCCACTCCCCAAGGATAAACTAACTTAGTCCAAACATCCTGACTAATTTTTCTTCTCAAGCGTATTTGAGGGATTAAATCCAAAGCATACAATTGGTTTGGACGGAAGGAGTAATCGGCCTTCCCATCAGTCTTTAAACGATCTGCCATCGTTCCGTTTGGTTGAAGAAAGAAACGGTTAAAGTTTATCCTGACTTGCTTCGCGAGGCTGTCGCAAAAGCGAGCAATTGACAAATCCTTTTTAATCTGGGCTAACTGGGCTGTAGCTTCCAACTGCGAAACCCACAAGGCTTGAATATCATTGGCACGGTTTCCTCTTGGCGACCACGGAATTTTGCCATCTTTTTTGGCATCCATCCAAGTATCGGCATCCTCATGACAAAGAAATCCTAGTCGGTCAATTCGATAACGTATTGTGCCATTTAAACTGTTCAAAACCGTAGGATATAAGGCGTTGACTATTCCAGTATCGCCGGAATAAC
>JAIXUI010000162.1 GCA_027484125.1 Bacteroidota bacterium
AAAAGCCGACTCGTCGGACAAGCATTTCTTCACCAATAAAATCACACAATGAAACCATTTCAATATACCTCCATGCAGGCCTATGAAGCGGCCGTGGAACAAGCCAACAGCCAACCAGAGCAATTTTGGTCTGAAATCGCCGATCATTTCGTTTGGCGAAAAAAATGGGATCGAGTGCTGGATTGGAATTTCACAGAACCTGAGATCAGCTGGTTTAATGGCGGGCAACTCAACATCACTGAAAACTGTATCGATCGACATTTGCCCACACGTGCTGACCAAGTAGCGCTGGTTTGGGAGCCCAATGACCCCAAAGAGCAAGCTGCTCGATATACCTACCGCGAACTCCACATGAAAGTGTGCGAAATGGCCAACATCCTCAAGCGAAATGGGGTGAAAAAAGGCGATCGGGTATGTCTTTATATGCCCATGATTCCGGAACTCTCTTTTGCAGTATTGGCCTGTGCGCGAATCGGCGCTATTCATTCGGTGGTTTTCGCCGGCTTTTCAGCCAATTCACTTGCAGATAGAATCAATGATGCGGCATGTACCGTAGTGATTACGGCCGACGCAATGAACCGCGGACCTAAGCAAATGCCGGTGAAGCGAGTCGTGGACGAAGCCTTAGAAACTTGTCCAAGCGTAGGTTGTGTGATTGTGGTGAGCCGCCTCGGATGGCCGGTCATGATGCACCCTCAGCGCGATGTATGGTATCACAGAGAACTTCAGTTTGTAGAGTCCTATTGCGAACCGGAAGTGATGGACAGTGAAGACATGCTCTTCATTCTCTACACGTCAGGTTCTACCGGAAAGCCTAAAGGCGTGGTTCATACCTGTGGCGGATACATGGTATATGCAGAGTATTCGTTTAGAAATGTATTTCAGTATCAGGATAACGACTTATATTGGTGTACAGCCGATATCGGTTGGATTACCGGGCATACTTACATCCTGTACGGTCCTTTGTTGGCCGGAGCAACTACGCTGATGTTCGAAGGCGTTCCTACTTATCCTGATCCTGGTCGCTTTTGGCAAGTTTGCGATAAGCACGGGGTCAATGTGTTTTATACCGCTCCAACCGCCATTCGTTCATTAATGCAGTCCGGAATTGACCATGTTTTGCCATATAGCCTGCATAGCCTCAAAGTATTGGGGTCGGTAGGGGAGCCCATCAACGAAGAAGCCTGGCATTGGTATTCTACGCACGTCGGAAAAGGCAGATGCCCGGTAGTGGATACTTGGTGGCAAACAGAAACCGGCGGCATCATGATTTCAACCTTGGCCGGGGTAACTCCTATGAAACCGGCTCATGCTGGATTACCACTGCCCGGCATTCAACCTGTTTTACTGGATTCAGATGGAAAAGAGCTCCAAGGCAATGATGTAGAAGGCTATCTCTGCGTGAAATTCCCCTGGCCTTCCATGATTCGAACTACTTATGGCGACCATGAACGCTGCCGCATCAACTACTTCGCTACTTATCTGGGCTATTATTTCACCGGCGACGGTGCCAAACGCGACGAAAATGGATTGTACCGAATTATCGGTCGGGTAGATGATGTCATCAATGTTTCCGGCCATCGTTTTGGAACGGCTGAAATCGAAAATGCCATCAACCAAAACAAAGCCGTGGTGGAATCAGCCGTTGTAGGCTATCCGCACGACATCAAAGGCCAAGGGATATATGCTTACGTTATCTGTGCAGAAAAGCCGGAGAACGAGGATTGGCTGAGAGATGAGATTACAGAAACCGTGGTAGAACAAATCGGACGAATTGCCAAGCCTGATAAAATTCAGTTTGTGAGTGGTTTGCCTAAAACTCGTTCCGGCAAAATCATGCGCCGCATTCTTCGTAAAGTAGCCGAAGGTGAATTGTCTAATTTAGGAGACACCTCTACGCTTTTAGACCCGAATATTGTTGACGAAATCGTAGCTGGAAAGCAATAAAGATTAGAATTTAATGAAAAAGGGCATCAATTAGATGCCCTTTTTTATGAAATCATTAACAAGGTTGTAAGTAATGATTATTTTCATGGCTCAAAGGAATCAATCAGGGCTATGCGTATATACTTTACTATCCTCTCACTGGTCATTGGGTTGCCGTTTGCAGTTTTCTCGCAGAGCCTGTGGCAAAAGCTTGCTTCACCACCTCCCGAGTCGGTAGGGTCTTTTATTAAAGCCAGTACTTGCAACTATTTCAGCTTAAATGAAGCTTCTATGGAGCAAGTGATGCGCCGTGAATCGCAAGCGCTTTCTCTCAACGATTCTTTCATTTTAGAATTGCCAACACCAGAAGGTGGATTTATGCGGTTTTTAATGTGGGAAACTTTCCGGATACAAGAGCCGCTTAAATCGCGTTTTCCCCTTATTAGAACATACAAAGGCCGTGCTCTTGACGGTAATCAGGCCAATGCCTACGTAGATTTTACTTACACCGGCTTTAGGGCCATGGTGAGAATGGGAGAGGATACTTGGTTTATTGACCCTGTCAATCACCTTGGAACCGGTTCTTCCTACATGGTTTATTACAAACGTTTCTTTACCCCCAGTGTGGATAAAGCTGAGCAATTACGTTGCATGGTTGAAACTAGCATGTTTGGAGGAGATGGCGGAATCAACCATTCCGAAAGAACCATGAAAGTCCAAATATCCAATGGTACTGTAATGCGCGATTATACCATTGCGGTGGCTTGTACCGGCGAATACTCTGCTTTTTATGGCGGTACTAAAGCTGGTGCTCTTTCAGGAATTGTGAATAGCATCAACCGTGTCTCTGGTGTTTATGAAGATGAATTGGCCATTAAGTTCACCCTTATCGGCAATAACGACACCCTCATCTTCCTCAATGCCAGTACCGATCCTTTCAACAATACCAACGCCGGAACGCTTATCAACCAAAGCCAAACCATCATCACTCAATACATCGGAAGTGCAAACTTTGATATAGGTCATACCTTTAGTACCGGTGGGGGTGGTTTAGCTGGATTAGGGGTTGTTTGTAACAATGGCTCTAAAGCTAGGGGGATTACAGGCTCAAACTCTCCCGTTAATGACCCATACGACATTGATTACGTGGCTCATGAAATAGGGCATCAATTTGGAGGAAGTCACACTTTCAATGGCTCACAAGGCTCTTGTGCTGGCGGCAACCGCTCTGCCAACAATGCTTATGAGCCCGGTTCAGGTACCACCATTATGGCTTATGCAGGAATATGTGGTGCGCACAATACCCAAAGTAACAGCGATGCATATTTCCACCTAGAATCCTTAAGGCAGATGTACAATTTCGCGATTGTTGGTTCCGGAAATAGTTGTGCCTCTAGAACTCCAACCAATAACCAGCCACCTACATTCATCCGTCCTATTGCTGATACTTTTCAAATCCCGAGAAGTACTCCATTTGAGCTTGTAGGTAATGGCGCAGATGCCGATGCCGACAGCATCTCTTATTGCTGGGAACAGTATGACCTCGGTCCTGCGGGGGCGCCAACCACTCCATCAGGAAACGCTCCACTGTTTCGATCTTTCAATCCATCAAGAAATCCCATCAGAACTTTTCCTAGGCTACAAAACATCTTGTTAAACAATACTTCGGTGGGCGAAGTACTCCCTTCTTATGGCCGTTCTATGCGCTTTAGGCTTACCCTTCGCGATAATCAGGCAAATGGAGGGGGGATGAATTTTAGCGATGATTTTGTTTTAGTAAATGTGGACGGCGCCAGCGGCCCATTCCAAATTACCTCTCAAAATACCCCTGAAACCTGGCAATCAGGCTCCCCGGTTATCATTACCTGGAATGTAGCCGGTTCTAATCAGGCACCGGTGAATTGTCAAAATGTGATGATTCTATTCTCCTCTGATGCAGGACAGTCTTTTCCAGATACACTGAGGGTGTCAACTCCAAATGATGGTGTGGATACCATCTTCGCTCCGGCTACTTTAACCAATCTCGGCCGGATTAAAATAAAAGGAGTTGACAATATCTTCTTCGATATCAACAATCGCAACATCGTTGTGCAGTGTTCTGATCAGGTGAGTTTACTCAAAAGCCAGATGGATACTACGGTTTGCGAAGGCTCCGATTTCAACGCCCTAGTGAGCGTAGCCTCTGTTAACAACCTCCCACTCCAATATACCTGGGCACTCAACGGTTCGCCACTCGGAAGCAATGCCGACTCTATCCTTCGTTTCACAGGCATTGCGCTCAATCAAGCCGGAAATTATCAGGTTTCCGTGAAAACCAACTGTTCCTCTCCTGTTTCAGCAAGTTTCAACCTTAATGTTAAACAGGTTCCTGATACTGCAGTTTTAGAACTTAGAAACGACACACTTTTTGTAAATAATGCCGCAAGTTTTGTTGTTCGCTGGTTCCGAAATGGGGTGCTTATTCCAGGCTTTTCCGGTACTTCACTTAAACTTGATTCTGCCGGAAATTACCAAGTTGTGCTAGTCAATGGCGATTGTGAATCGGACACAATTCAGGGCATTCGTTGGACTCCTACCATCATTAATAACGCTAGAAAAGACTTCGTGAAAGTCTATCCAAATCCCAATAATGGGCAGTTCAGACTTGAGTTTGAAAATCCGGGAACAACGGAGGCCCAACTCGTGGTTACCAACTCCATTGGACAGGTCATGCAGACCTTTACTTTAAAACTCTCAAACGGAAAATTCTCAGAAGTCATTGATTTGAATGACTTTAGAAATGGACTTTATTTTCTCAGTATTTACTACGAAAATGCAGTAACGGGCGTTCCCATTTCCTTGTATTAGCAAGATTCACAGAATCTTCATCTTATGTGCGTCAGGCATGTGTATCAGCTCTAGGGTGGAAGTCCCGAGCGGGAGTTGCAGTACTTACCGTTAGCCAAGAGCAAGGGTGTCCGTTGTGAAGCGGAATCTGAAGGAAGCTGGCG